>JAGWVZ010000402.1 GCA_018970625.1 Myxococcales bacterium
ACCCTGCATCGACGGACTGACGTCGAGCAGGAACATGAGCGTACGCTGTCGCTCCTCTTCCAGCACGCGCACCACGAGCGCCCCTTCTCGCGCCGAGGCACGCCACGCGACCCGACGCATGTTGTCGCCTGCCTGCCACGGACGCAATTCCCGAAAATCCTGTCCCTCGCCAGCGCGAAATGCCGCCCTGCCACCCGGATCGACCGTTAGCTGACGCCAGGCGCGCACGAGCCGGGTCATAGGAACGACGGCTGGCACCACCAGCACGCGAGCCGCCAGTTGAACCAGCGCGGTGGATGTGATGCAGCCTGTGGCGTCTTTCAGTGAGAGCCGCAGCGCGTGAATCCGACGGTCGCCAAGCCGCATACCCTGCAGGCGAACGGTAATACGCACGACCGACGCGGGACCAACAGTCAACGGCCGACCCTCTCCGACCTGCACCTGAAGGCCGTGCGTTGAAAATGCCTCGATCTGAAGCCATGAGAAGGTCGCGGCAGAGTCGTTCCGAATGACCAGATGCGCATCGACTGGCACATGCAGCGTGGCTCTCAGCAGCTCGTTGAACTCTCCCTCCCAATGCAACGAAACCGCCTGTCGAAGCCGCAGATTGAGCGCAATCGAGCGAAGGTACAGGCCCACCAGAGCCGCTGCGATGCCTGCACCAAACCACAGGAACGGGAGTGAACGGTGCAGCGCTCCAAACACCACGCACATGACCGCGACATAGAGCAGCCCTGCACCTCGCTCGGTCAGACCGGGAGCCATCAGGCCGGATCGTAGCGAACGTCACGGACCAGTCGGTCGATGACTTCGGTGGGCTCCGTCCCCGCCATCAGCGCGCCCGGCTGCAACAGGAGCCGATGCGCAAGCGCAGCGACAGCCAGGTCCCGCACATCATCCACATGCACGAAGTCACGCCCGGCCAGCAGCGCGCGTGACCGTGAAGCCCTCATCAGTGCCAGCGAGGCGCGAGGCGACGCACCGATTCGAACCGATGCGTGACTACGCGTTGCTCTTGTCAAATCAACGACATAGCGCTGGATCGTCGGCGAAACATGCACCTGTTCAGCAAGGTGGCGCAGTTCGAGCATGCGTTCAGTCGTCAACAACGAGCTCACGCGTGGCACGGTTCGAGTGCGGTTGCCGAGCATGGCAAGCTCCTGATCCAGCGTCGGATAGCCCATGCGTATCCGGAGCATGAAACGATCGAGCTGCGCCTCGGGCAGCGGATACACGCCTTCCTGTTCGACCGGATTCTGGGTGGCGAGCACCATGAATGGCGTCGGCAGCGCCCAGGTGGTGCCTTCCACCGTGACCCGCCCTTCTTCCATCGCTTCCAACAACGCAGACTGCGTCTTGGCAGGCGCACGATTGATCTCGTCCCCCAGCAGGACATTGGCGAACACAGGCCCCGCCCGAAACTCGAACTCACTCGTTCGCATGTTCAGGATACTGGACCCGGTGATGTCGCCTGGCAGAAGGTCAGGGGTGAATTGAATGCGCCGGAAGACGCCGTCGATACACTGCGCGAGTGACGCGACCAGCGTGGTTTTGGCCACCCCGGGCACGCCCTCCAGCAACACGTGGCCGCCTGCACACATGGCCACCAACAGATGTTCAACCGTCCGCGGTGGTCCCTGGTACACGCGCAACAGCTCGGCGCGCAGCGACCGCAAATCATGTACGGCCTTCTCAACATGGTGTTCGTTCAGCTCAGGGAGCTTCGGCGCGTCGTCTGAATGCATCATCCTGTCCGAGTCGATGGAGCATGCTCCGGCAATTTTCATACAGACGATTGAAGTCGCCGATGGTCAAGGGCGCTACCTGCGATCCGAGCACGGGACCAGTAGGCAGTTCGCGGATGGTGCGAAGCGTCCACCGTACCTCACGTTGGCGAAGCCAGCGCTGCACCCCGCGGAGGTCAGGCTCGCAGTAACTCATCCAACGGGCCACCAGGTCGTCTAACGCATGCGGGTCGTCCGGATTCATGGATGGAATTCGCCTTTGTTCACAACCGGCCACAAACAGAGGCACAAACGCCGCACGAAGAAGCGAAGCGGGCCTGACGAATGACGATTCACCCAGCCTGCCCGAATAACGAGCCAGCTCGGACTCGAATGGCGCCCTGCCCGTCATCGCCGACTTGCCGGTAAGACTCTTTTGCAGGGCGTCTTTCATCTGAGGCAGAATGGTCAGCATCACCAGCGCCGTTCCAGCCGACAGGAGTATGCCCAGCATTCGCGTCGCCGACTCAGGGAGTGAAAAACGGGTGAGCGCGCCGAGCAGTCGTGTCAGCCAGTCACGCCAGTCGGACCAGCGTCCCGAGAGCGCGGGTCGCTCCGGCTGGGGAATGTCCACCCGGGTATCGTTCGTCACAAGCACAATGCGGCAGGTGTCCTGCGCGGCACACGTGTACTTCATCAGCTGAACCGCAAAGACACGATTGTCGCGCACCGGTAGCATCAGATTGATGAACATGGACGCGTCCCCGATGACCACCACGCGCCCCGCTCCCAGTCGAATATCCCAGACCAGACCCGCGCCGTTATCCCACGCGAAAACGGGCCTTCCGTCGCCCTGATACGCGTGTGGATGATTGGCAACGACCTCGGCCACACCGCCCGTGAGCGCATGGCGTCCCACAGGGGTAAGGATCGGCAGGTGTTCCCGGTCCTGCTCAAATCGCCGGTGCTCAAGGTCAACAGGCACCTCGCGCAGCCCGAGTTCACGAAGCAGGTCGATACCTGCGCCCTGCTCGTCAGCCCAGACGATCGCGTTGCCGGCCTGCACCCAGGCCAGCAGCTGATCGGTATCCGGAGCACGCTGTGGGTTCAGAAACCACAGCACATCGCCCTCGCCCACCTCAACCGCCGGTGAGGCGGCGTCCACCAGAGGAATCTGCGCCCACTGCGCGAGCTGCAGCAGCGAGCTGCAACCCTGCCATCCCCCCTCGTCGAGGGCCCATGGTGTTGTTGCGGTGGCACCCGCAGCGACGTCGTCGCCCAGAGCGCCGGAGCCCGAATAGACCTCCGCTTCACCAGCCGTATTCGATGCCTGTGCGCGCACGTCAGATGGCAGCATGACCACCAGACTGACCACTATCGGCCACCAGCGAGGGCAAATCGGTCGTCTGTGCCGGTTCGTCATCACTCGGTCCTCGCAGACGACATGACCGGCGGACCCTTGGCGCGGTTCAAAATGCGACCGGCGAGCAATTGAGCTTTTATCACGGCCGCTTCCGGGACGGGCCGTGCAGTGCCGAAACACACTTCGTCAACCAGCAGAAACAGTGCTTCCAGCGCGTCCACGGGGTCCAGCGTTCCGGCATCAGCAGCCTGAAGCTCGTTAAAGCGGCGGCGCCTGACCTGCGTCGGGGCCGACGGTTGCCGCAGTCCACGTACCATCTCCATGGCCGGAACAAGAAACTCGGACGGAGACCGTTTGCCCCACCAGTCAGTCGGCACTCGCTCGGCACCGAGCGAACCGAGCGTCTCGGTAAATGTAGCGAGCACCAGGCGGCGATTCTCGGTCAGCCGTACCACCACGACCGCTGAAGAATCAGGCCGCGACAAACGCGCTTCGTAAGTGGCATATCCCGGAGCCTCGATCCGAACGTCCATGTCTGCGTCGTGCAGCCACGGATCAGCGCCTATCGGCAGCGGCGCAAAGGCGTCACCGTCGGGCAGTCTCGTCCAGATCTGCGCAGGGATCGACACACGGGTGTGGCTGTCCTCGACAATCAATCGAGACGTCCTGCCGTCGGCATCTTCCACCCGCACTGCAGCCTGTTCCGAAGCCGCCTTTAGAGTTCGGCTCGCCGACCTGCGCGTCAGCGAAGGCATCCAGACCCACATGACTGAACGGACAAGCCATGACAGCACAATGACGCCGGCAGCCACGACGGGCACCCAGGGCAGCCACCAGAACGGATCGGCAGGAATGGAGAGCGGCACAACGGCTCTCGAAGCGAGAGCTCCGGCATCGTCAAGAAGGCGCAGCTCAAGGCTTCCCTGAGGGGTAACCTCCGGCGTC
>JAGWVZ010000403.1 GCA_018970625.1 Myxococcales bacterium
TGGCATTCAGATCCGCGGTCTGTGACGCGGCCAGCTCTGACAGTCCCTGTTCAATGGTGCCGGCCCGATAACCCGTCGAAAACCCGTAGCCGATATACCACGGGTCGTTGAACATATTGTTATCGAAGGTCGCGCCCGACGGGTCATTATTGGCGTTTGCGACAAATCCTTTGGCCGGATTCAGGGCCACCGGCCACTCGTCAAACGGCACCACGCACGACACCGGATCGCGCCCGGTGGACTCGTCGATATTGCCTTCTGCGGTGAGCGGAATATCGAAACCGGTGGCGTCACCGGTAATGACGCGACGAGGGTCGAGCGTCGGGTCCCACGCTTCGCCGCTGCCGAGCTCGCCCAGAGGCAGACGGCAAGGGGTGGCATTGTAGCTGGTATAAAGAATATTTCCGTCCGCGTCGGTGGCGACGAAATTACCCGCATATCCTACCAGACCCCGGGTCGCTTCTCGAAATTCATCGATATTATTCGCCTGTGCAAATTGCTCGACCGCTCCAATGGTATTGCCCGGATCAAAGGCGACATAATCGAAGAAAATACCCGTAATTTCGCCGTCGCCGTTGGTATCGCCCGGCACAATCAGGTCGCCCTGCATGGTGACCACCGTCTGGCCGTCTGCGTCATCGACACTCTCCAGCAGGGTGCCTTCGATGTCGGCGAGCCACAGCTCGTTGGCGGTGGTCCACCGGCTCCAGGTCTCGGTGCGCGCCTCGGCGCCCAGCACCGCCGCGATGGTGTACGACTCCTCGACCTCGTTCAGCGCGGTAGCGTCGGCGCCGTAGGTGGCGGGTTCGCCCGCAGCGTTCAGCTGCACCGGCAGCGCATAAAAATCCGTAATGTCGCCATAGAGATAGGTCTGGCTCCAGGCGACGCGACCGTTGGTGCCGACGCCCATCATGGGCAGGCCCGGAAAAAACAGCCCTACCTCGTGAATGCTACCGTCGCCGAAGGGGCCCAGGTGGCGGCCCATCTGGTAAAAGAACGGCGCGACACCCAGCCCCAGATGCCCATCGCCGGACAGCAGGGTGCCGTTGCCGCCGGTGCCATCGGGGCCCATGGCCCAGGTGTTGGACCCATATTCGCCGCCGTCTTCGCGGCGGAACATGCTCTGTGTGCGCTCATGGCGTCGGGCCAGTCGGGTCTGCCACGCCGGGTCCATACGCAGCGAGGTCTGAAAGCCCGCGCGTGACGGCTCGGCGGGAGCAAGGTCGGTGGACTTGTTCTGCGCGCCGGCAAAACCTTCGGCCGACGACACGTTCACTGCAGGCGCCACATGCTCGATAATGTCCAGCTGCAGCGCCGCCTCGCGCAGCGCCGCGAGCGGTTCCGTGCCGTCGTACATGGAATCGGCGGCCTGCCAGATGGATTCGCGCAGCAGGTCGGTGGTCTCGTACCCCAGCTGAAACACGGCGAACGCGCCAAACGCGGCCACGTCGATTCCGGCCACCTCCTGCATCAGATCGGCCGGGTTATCGGCCCCCAGCAGCGGGCCCACCGTGATCAACTCGCTCGGCAGCGGCTGCGTACCCGCCTTCGCGGCCTGCACATACGCATTAATGCCCGCGGCGAACGCTTCAAAATCGGCGCGCTGCGAATCGGTGAGGCGCTCCCAGATGCGCTGCGTCACCACGCGCATCCCTTGCCCGGCCGACTGTTGGTCAATGCTGAGCCCCAGCTCGCCAAGCAACTCTGACAGACGTCCCTGCGCCAGACGCCGCGCCAGCTCGAACTGAAAATACCGGTCGCGCGCCAGCACAAACCCCTGCACGCGGTGAAGGTCTTCGCGGTTGTCGGCATACAGGTGAGGAATATCCATCTCGGTGCGTACGACATGCACCTCACCCGTCAGGCCGGGGATCACAAACCGGCCGGTCTCGGGCACGCCAAGAATCAGGTCGCGCAACGCCTGTTGTTCATCGATTCCCGCGTCGGTCGCCGAGCCATCGCCCGGCAGGCCGGTATCGGGGGCGTCGGCACCGGTATCGGGTGTGGCCGTAGGTGTGCCATCATCGCCACAGGCGTTGAGCAGCGCGGCGACGAGTACAAGGGACAGGGGCGACGGGTGGCGATGGCGCATGACACAGATCCCGGACAGGGGGCGACGCAGTGACTGAACAATATACGGCGTCGTGCATTAGCTTACCCGCGCGCCCGATGCCAACGCTGCGTCACGCCACGCGAATCCAGGGCAACCACGCGTCCGGCATGCGGTCGAGCGACATGCCCAGCAACCACTCGTTATCGATCGCGCGCGGCCGATGCGGCACCGAACGCAGGCGCATACCCGCCTGTTCGGGGGTTCGCCCCCCCTTGCGCTGGTTACACGGGCGGCACGACAGCGTGATGTTCTCCCACGTGGTGCCCCCGCCCGCACGTTTCGGAATCACGTGATCATAGGTCGCGTCGTCGCGATGAAGCCCTACGCCACAGTACTGACAGTGCCCCTCATCGCGCTGATACACGTTGTTGCGCGAGAACCGCACGACCGGCGCTCGCCGATGTCGCCCCCGCACATAGCGAATCACTGCCGGCACCTCGAACGACGTCGAGACCGTTCGAATCACGTGATGCGCATACGTCTCGACCAGCTCGGCGCGGCCGCTAAACCAGAGCACCATGGCCCTCTCCCAGTCGACACGCCCGATCGGTTCCCAGGTCGAACTCAACAGCAACGTCTCCATAGGTCACAAGACTCCGGTGGAAGGGGAGCGACGTGCACGATGGCGTGGGTCCCGCAGGACAGGGCCATCGTGAAAAGCGCTGACGGTGCGGCAGCATAGCGAGCCTTTTGTGGCTTCAACATAGCGTCTCTGTCGATTTTTGGTGGATTCGCATCGTTTGTGCGCGAGCCGGTCTGGCAGGGCGGTGGTTGACCCTGACGATGGCGCGATTTAGGTCCGTCGCGTCTCTTGCCGGAGTGTCTTGTATGACCAGCCACATCGCTGATTTGCGCCGCGACTATACCCTGCACGGGCTTCTGGAGGAGGAGGCTCCCGCAGACCCGTTCGTTCTGTTTGCCAGCTGGTTCGATGCTGCGTTGCATGCAGGGGTGACCGAGCCCAATGCCATGACGCTGGCGACTGTATCGGCGAGCGGTCGTCCGGCGGCCCGGGTGGTGTTGCTGAAGGGCATCTCGCAGGGCGGCTTTGTGTTGTACACCAATTATCTGTCCCGAAAGGGGCGCGAGCTCGGGCAGTTTCCCTGGGCGTCGCTCGTGTTTCTGTGGCAGCAGCTGGAACGTCAGGTGCGCGTCGAGGGGCGGGTCGAAAAGGTGAGTGACGAAGAGAGCGACGCCTATTTTCAGTCACGCCCGCGCAGCAGTCAGATTGGCGCATGGGCGTCTGACCAGAGCGAGCCCATCAGCGACCGATTTGCGCTGGCTGCGCGCGAGCGCGAATTTGTGGAGCGGTTCGGCGACGGGCCCATCCCTCGTCCGCCGCACTGGGGCGGCTTCCGTGTGGTGGCCGATCGCGTGGAGTTCTGGCAGGGCCGCACGTCGCGCCTGCACGACCGTCTGGTTTACAGCCTGTGCTCCGACGCAAGCTGGTCGCGTCAGCGCTTGTCGCCCTGAGCGCGCCGGTTACCGCGGGCAGGCGGTGTTCGGCCCGGCGGTGCGGTGGTGCCGGGCGGTCTGTCGGAGCTCGGTGGGGCCTTTGCGTCGCGCGCGCCGCGGGGTGACGAGGGTGCCAGCGGCGAGGTGCTGGCGCCAGGGCGGGCACCGCGGGGTGCCTGTGCCGGGGAAATCACCGGTCGGGCAGGGCCGGGAACGATGGTCTCCGATACCGGAAGGGGTTTGCGCGAGCCGCGAATCAGGCCCATGAATGCGCCGGGCAGGGGGGCCTCAAAGCGCATGATTTCGCCAGAAGCCGGGTGCGGAAATTCAATCTTCATGGCGTGAAGCGCCAGCCGACCTTCCGAATTTCCCTTGGCGGAGCCATACATTTCGTCGCCGACAACCGGATTTCCGCGCTCCGAAAAGTGCACGCGAATCTGATGTTTACGACCGGTCAGCA
>JAGWVZ010000404.1 GCA_018970625.1 Myxococcales bacterium
ACGGCCCTTCGCTCACCGTCCCCGCGTCGTTCGACATGGCCACCGTCGAGCCCTGCCGGTTCGTGTGGAAGTAGCTGTGCTGGTGGCTGCCACCTGACGGCGTCACCATCGCAATCGGCTGGTCGGTGCCCGGCCCCGGGATATAGCGCCTCAGAAGCCCGCCCGCCCCGTCATACTCCGCGATCTCTTCCGCGCCGTCCGACAGGAAGCTCGTCGTGACGCTGCCCACGATCTTCGCCTGCCTTCGCCCCATCGGGTCGTAGAGATACTGGGCCGTCGTGCCGGTCGTGGCGTTAGAGGCCTTCGTCAGCCGGTTCTCCGCGTCATATTCGAAGTCCCAGGCCCCGTCGTCGATCAGGTTGCCGTTGCCGTCATAGTAAAGCGTCGCCATCGGGTTCGCCGCATGGGTGACGGTCACATACTGGTTGAGGTTATTCGCCTGTCCATAGCTCGTCGTCTCGTTGACCGCCGGCTGGAACACCCAGGCCGCGTTCGACGCCGCCTCGCTCAGGAGCTGGTGCGCCTTCGTGTAGCTGTTCGTCCAGGTGTTGCTGTTGCCCGTGATCGTATGGGTATGGGTCTCAAGATCCCCCGCCTTCGAATAGCTGTAGGACTGCGTCGTGCCGTTGCCATAGGCAAGGCTCAAGCGGCGCGAGAGCGGGTCCCAGACATAGGTCGCAAGCACGAAGGTGCCGTTCTCGGTGACCGTCGTCATGCGGTTGATGTCGTCGAACTGGTAGGAGACGTAATAGCTGTCGGGCCAGATCGCCCGTGTCTTGTTCCCCGCCTTGTCGAGTTCGTAGGTGACCGTGCGCGTGCCCGTGATGTTGGGGGCGGACTGGGCCACGCTCGTCACCCGCTTGGCGCTGTCGAGGCCATAGCTGAGCCCCTGGCCCGCCGTGTCGTAGACGGTGAGCGTGCGGCCGGCGAGGTCGTAGCTGTAGGTGGTGACAACGGGTGAGCCTACGAACTGCGGGACCGAATGGGTCAACAGCCGGTTCAGGTCGTCATATGTATTGGTGATGACCTGCCCGCGACGGGCGCGCTTGGTGAGCAGATTGTCGACATTGTCATAGGTCAGTTGCTCATAGCTCGCGTCCGGCATGGTCGTGATCTTCAACCGGTCGAGCCCGTCATAGGTGTAGCTGGTCTGGTTGTTCCGCGCGTCCTTGACCGTCGCCTGCTTGCCGTTCAGCGTGTAGGTGAAGGTGGCATAGGCCTGCTCATTGGGCGTGCCGATGGCGCGCCGGTCTTCAATGACCTCCGAGGCCGCATTGTAGACCTTGAGCGTGCGCCGGAGTTCCGGATCGGTCGTGTAGGTGAGCCGGTTGGCCGCGTCATAGTCGTAGCGGCTGACCCGGTTGTCCGGGTCGGTCATCGTCTTGACCCGGCCGGTCGGCCAATAGGTATAGGACGTGACGGAAGGGTTCGCCCCGTTCGCCCTTGAGATGCTCGTGATCAGCCCGTCGACGTTATAGGTCCAGGTGGTCGAGACCCCGGTGCTGGTAGGCCCGGTATAGGTCGTCAACCGCCGCAGGGCGTCGTAGGTGCCGGTGTGGGTCTTCCCGCGCGGATCCGTCAGCGAGACGATATTGCCGACGCTGTCATAGGTGAAGACGGTCGTGATCGCCTCGTGCGGACTGGTTCCCGGATCGACGATCACGGAGGTGGGGTTGCCGAAACTGTCGTAATTGATCTGGGTGACCAGCCCGGTCGGATCGGTCTTCTGCGTGAGCTTGCCGATTGCACTGTAGCTGTAGGTCGTCACCGGATTGGCCGATGTCGGCGTTGGCTTGGGCTGTGTGAGCTGCGTGACCTGGCAGGTTGTCTGGTTGATCGCCCAGGTGGTGGTGCGGCTCAGGGCGTCCGTTTCGGTCAGCTTGATGTTGCACAGGCTGTCATAAGTCGCCGTGCTCTTGAGGATGGAAGCCGGCGTGTCGGTAGCGCCAGGCTTTGAATGCACCGTCGTCGTGAGCACGTTCGAACGCGCGTCATAGGTATAGGCGACGGCATTGCCTTCCGGCGCAGTTTCCCGAATCTTGCGGCGCAATTCGTCATACGTGGTGGTAGAAGTCCGGCCGAGGGGATCCTCGACTTTCCGCAAATTGCCATATCGGTCATGCCAGGAGCGAGTGGCATTGCCGAGCGGGTTGACGACCGAGGAAACCCGACTGCTGCCAAGATTGTAGACCGTCGAATTTCGGCGTGCGTCCTTGATCGATCCGACAATGCCGAAGGTGCCAGGAAGGTACTCGACACGGAACCAGTAGGCATTGGGGGTCGAAGGGGGCCGCACCTCAATAGATGTTCTCTCCACGTCCTCGACATACTTCCAGGTGTTCCCCGCCAGGTCTGTGACGCTCAGGGAAGGCGCATAGCCGGAATTGCCCGAGGCATCTGTGGCAACCAGGCTGACGACGCCCCCAGAACTGCTCGTCACGGTTCCGTTCCCTCCCGTCGCCAGACCGCTAAAGCTGATCCAGCGACCGAGACTATTGGAAAGCTTCTTGTTCACCCGGTCATAGGTCACCGTGACGCCAAACGGAAAAGTCTGGCTGCTGAACATCATGTCGCCCGTGTTTCCATCGCTGGGAATGATGGTGCTGGGCGCGGAGGCAGAACAAGTCGTGCCATTCCAATTGCCGTAAATGGAGATGTCGCGCTGCGCGCCCGTCAGCCGAACGCAGTGCTGATACCACCACATGTGAGGATTTGCGCCTGGACCAGACGGGACAAAGATGGTCCGCGTGCCCAGCAACTCTGCCTTCTCAGCACTGCCCCGCGAGACAAACTCGCCGTCATGCAGTCTCGTGAATGACCGGCTATTGTGGCCCTGATGAATGATGATCGTGTTGGTCTGGATCGTCTCTGCCCACCAGGCGGCTACGAAGGCGCTGACGACCTGCCTTTGCAGTGTATCAAGGTTTGAGGAGCCGTCACCCGCGAGTGAAAGAAGCGAACGAAGCGCGACGAGGGTTTGAGTGGCAATGCGCGGATCATTGTCGCCAAAGACCTCGGCGCCATCTGACGTCACGGACGCATAATGGTGCAGATTCGATGTCCAGCCCGTTGTCGCAAAGAGGTCGTCGCGGGCGATCGTATCATCCGGCTGCTCGGGTACCGCAGGATGCTGCGCGTCCCAATGATCATTGTCACTATCGTACTGATAGCGATATGAGCGCTGGAACGAGAGACTATAGGGATATCCGCCATTGCCGACCGTGAGATCCGGCTCTGGCGAGAGCGTTAGCGCCCCCGACTTGAGATCGACACCAAACAGGTTGGCTCGCTCCGAGAACTGCTTGTCGAGGAAGTTCTCGGCGACAGAGTACACGCGGGCGGGGTTTGTCTCGATATCTGCACTCCCGCCGCCCCCTTTGCCATAAAGTCCGTCGCGCGCTGAAATATGCGCTATGGCGCCGGTCGTCGGATGAATGGCAATGAGAGCGCCGGCACGCTCTGGCCCTATCACTTCACAATCGTGATGGATGATGGTGGTGCCGTATCCTGTCTCGTCCCATGGGAGGCACCAGCGCCTGGTGGCAGGTCCTGGACCAAGCGAGGAGGAACGGGGAATGATTAGGTTCCACCCAGCGGCAATGTAGCCGTCTGCGACGTCTCTCACGGGTGAACGGCCGTCGTAGTCCAGCAGGACCTGAGAACGCGCCCAGGCGTTCCAGTTGGCTGGTGTGGCGAAGTAGTACCAACGGTTTCCGGCGGCGGGTCCTGCATTCGCCCAGTCAAGTTGAGCCACTGCGGACACAGGGTACACGGAATCACCAGCTTGCTGCGCGACACTGCCTTCGAGCGCTGACGTCATCGTCGCCAACGCGCGAACCAAAGCTTGCGGGGTGTGGGCACCAGTTTTGGAGATGGCGGAAACGGAGGGCTCCATGCTGAACATGAAAGAGCTCGCCGCAGGAGAGATGGAGTCTGCATCATAAATGTTGGTAACCGTAGCGACGCCGACAACGTCGTGAACTAGAATGACGCCCTGTCCCACATCAGCCAATAGATT
>JAGWVZ010000405.1 GCA_018970625.1 Myxococcales bacterium
TCACAGACCCTGGCAAGGCAGGAGAATAACCATGGCAGGAGCGGTCGGCGAAGACGACGACGATGTCATCGCGAGCATCAACATGGTGCCGTTCATCGATATCTGTCTCGTACTGTTGATTATTTTTATGGTTACCTCCTCCTACATCGTGCGCTCTGCCATCGAGGTGGAGCTGCCGCAGGCTGCGTCCGGCACGTCCGTGGTGCCGACCACATTGGCGATCGAGGTTCGGAGCAACGGCGAAGTTCTCCTCAACGGTGCGCTCATCGACCTCAGTCAGGTCGAATCGACCACCCGTTCGTTAGTCGAAGCTGAGCCTGAGCTTCAGGCCATCATCGCGGGTGACCGAAGCGTCGATTACGGTCGAGTGATTGATGTCGTGGATGCCATCAAACTGGCGGGCATTCGCTCCTTCGCCCTGAACATCGAACGCGAGACCGGAACGCCATGAATACTACCGTGCCACAGCTGCTCGACCCCTTGCGCCCGATTGAATCCTCGGGGTCGCGGGGAGCGAGCGTATTGCTTCTGGCGCTGGTGCTGCAGGGCGGGGTGGTCGGGCTTATTGTCGGTGCCAGTCGTTTGACACCGCTCCTCGCCGAACTGCCCGAAGAGTCTACTCTCGTGTTTATTGAGGTGGTCGAACCGCCGGTCGAGCCAGAGCCAATCCCCGATCCGATCCCCGAACCTGAACCGGCGCCCGAGCCTGAACCCGTTCCAGAGCCGGTTCCCGAGCCCGAACCGGAGCCAGCTCCGGAGCCTGAACCTGCTGCTGAGCCTGACCCTACGCCGGAGGTTGAACCCACACCACTGCCGGAGCCAACTCCTGAGCCGACGCCAGAACCGCCGGCAGAGGTCAGACCCATCAATATCAATCTGGAGGCGCAGTCGTTCAGCAACGGCGCTGCCGGTGGCCCTGTATTCAATCAGGGCGACACAGCCCGGGGTGGCCGACCCGATCGACGTACGCTGGATCCTTCCGATACCCGCACAGCGTCCGCAACCGCGGGCAGTGGCGAGCCATCGCCCCAACCCATTAACGAGCGACCCGCTCGACCTGCGCGTCGAACACAGGCTGCGCGGGACGACTCTGCACCAACCCTCCGCAGTGGGGTGAACCGCAATCCTCCGGCCGATCGATATCCTGCCGAAGCTCGCCGCCGTGGCATTGAGACCGATTGCTTCATGCAGATACAGGTCGACGTCGAAGGCAACATTGAAGAGATTGTATCGGTTCAGTGCGGTGAGTCAGGTCTCGGGTTCGAAGAACTCTCACGCCAGTGGGCGATGGACAACTATCGATTCAACCCGGCCATTATCGGGGGCCAGCCCACGGCAGACCGGGTTCGCTGGACCTTCCGTTATCGTTACGAAGACTGATAAAACTTTGAACATAAAGGGGTTTCCCAGGTGACTCAGAAATACAAATACCGCGAAGGGGTGGCGTCAACTCGTGCCAGAGCCTCGCAGGGCGGGGGCTTCTCTCCGCATTTGAGTTGCGCACGAGTTCTGCTGGTCTTCGGCGCGCTCATGGTCGCTGGCCCTGTCTGGGCGCAGGAAGAACCTGAAGAAGACGACGATGGCGCCGAAGCACCAACCGCTGAATCTGGCACCGCAGAGGGTCAGGATTCCGCCCTGCCAAGCGGTCTGACTCCTCCAAGCGTTGTCGAGGAGGTAACCCCCGCATACCCTCCGGCGGCCTTTGCGGACGAGGTGGAAGCCGACGTCGTGATGCAAATCGACGTTACCGCCGACGGCCGGGTCGAGAATATCGTGCCGATGGGGTTGACCTATTACACGTACGACGCCGAGGGCTATCTGCAGGAGGATGAACGCGAACTCACCGCCGACGAGCTTGGTTTCGTTCCAGCCGCGGTCGAGGCCATGCAAGGCTTCGTCTTCCAGCCCGCGACGATGGTGGACGATGATGGCGTTGCGCAGCCAATCCCGGTGCAGCTGACCTGGCGCATGGGATTCGTTATCGACTATGAACAGGTGGAAGTTCCCGTAGTTGCAGAGGAAGTTCCAGAAGAGGGTGAGGCGCCCTCGCAGATTAATCAGGAAGGTCCGGTCAATCTCGAGGGGCGACTGCTGGAACGCGGAACTCGAACTCCGCTCGTTGGGTTCATCGTGGCCGTCGAACTTTCGGGTGCCGAGGGGGAGGAGCCTCTGTACGCAGAGTCTGTGACGGACGCAGATGGTCGCTATGAGTTTCGTGGATTGCCCGCCGGTGAATGGCGTCTTGTGGTCAACGAGGCCGACTACTTTCCGTTTGAGTCCAGTGTGGCCGTATCGTCGACCGAGGTAACCGATTCGACCTACTACGTGGAGCGGAACACATACGGTGAGAACGTCGCGACCGTCACGACGACGCCGGTTCGTCAGGAAGTGACCCGGCGAACCATCTCGGTGCAGGAGATTCAGCGGATTCCGGGCAACAATAACGATGCCATTCGCGTGGTGCAGAACCTGCCTGGCGTTGCTCGTCCCGCCTTCGGAGGCGGCGATGTGATCATTCGTGGTTCAGCGCCCGAGGACACGGAGTTCCTGATCGACGGCATGGGAATTCCTGCGGTGTACCATTTTGGTGGTCTGCGTGCGGTGTTCCCGTCGGAGCTGCTCGAGGAAATCAACTTTCTGCCTGGCGGGTATAGCGCCTACTATGGGCGAGCAACGGGTGGTGTTGTCGAAGTAACCACGCGTCAGACTCGGCCCGAGCAGATTGGCGGGCATGTGGACGTGAACGTGTTTGACACGGGCGTGTGGCTGGAAGCTCCAATTGGCGACAAGCTGTTCGTTCAGTTGGGCGGCCGGCGTTCGTACATCGATGCGATTCTCTTGCCGCTCTCCGACGCGCTGGAGCTCAACTTTGCGACCGCACCACGCTATTACGACGCGCAGGCGCGGGTGGTCTGGGACGTGAACCAGAATAATCGTCTGTCTTTGCTGACCTTTCTTTCGGACGACCTGATCGACCTGGTTCAGGAGGACGAAACAGGAATTGACCCTGAGCAGCGTGGTGGCATTCGCGCGCGCTCGTACTTCAACGGCGCTCAGCTGGCGTGGACGAGCCAGATTACACCTACGCTCCGCAACGAGATGCGGGTGCAAGTGTACAATCAGGGGCTAAACTTCGCGCTTGGGCAGGGGCTCTTCTTCAACCTGAAGAACATCGAGCACGCGTATCGCGACACACTGACATGGAGTCCGACCGAAAGGTTCACCTTCCGCTACGGCATGGATATTCGGGCCATTCCCGGAGACATTGCCGTGCGCGCGCCACAGCCTCCGGCCGAAGGTCAGGAAGGGGTGGACCTTGGTCAGGCAGACACCATTGAGATCGCGCAGGACTTCAATTTCTATCAGCCGGCGCAGTTCGTTGAGGTCGATGTGGTCCCGGTCGAAGGCCTGTCGATTCGGCCCGGCTTTCGCATGGAATACTATCGTCCGCCTCAACAGTGGGCCTTCCAGCCACGCGTGGCTGCCCGGTGGCAGATTAACCCGACGGTTCTCGTGAAGGGCGCCTTCGGCTCGTTCCACCAGGACCCGCAACCGTTCGAGACCAGCGACGGGTTTGGTAATCCCGACCTGCGACTTGAGCAGGCCTTCCATTACGTCGCTGGAACGGAGTTAACGCTTGGCTCAGCCGTGACGGCCAACTTCGAGCTGTTCTACAAGGACCTGAACCAGCTGGTTAGTCCATCGAACGACACCGTGCAGCGGAATGGCGAAACCGTCGCCGAGAACTACAACAACGACGGCGACGGTCGCATCTATGGCGCCGAGGTCCTGGTACGAGCGAACATCGACACCCGCTTCTCGGGCTGGGTTGCGTACACTATCAGTCGCAGTGAGCGCCTGGATGCAGGTTCTGACGAATGGCGTCTGTTCGACTTTGACCAGACGCACATTCTGACAATCCTGGGCACCTACAACCTGCCCCAAAATTGGAGTATCGGCGCACGGTTTCGGCTGGTGTCCGGCAACCCTGCCACACCACTCCTTGGT
>JAGWVZ010000406.1 GCA_018970625.1 Myxococcales bacterium
CCGAAGAACGTCAGGCGCTGACCACCGGAGAGCCGGTGCTGGTGCGTGAGGAGGGACGCCGGGCGCTTGTGGTGTCGTTGGGGGACAATCGTGTGCTGCTGGTGGGTCCGTTTGCGGATCGTGGCCGCCGCGGTCCTCTGTTTTTGCCGGTGCTGATGACCGGGCTGACGGTGCTGATGATTGGTGCGGCGCTGTACCTGATGCTTCGGCCGATGGAGCGTCGTCTGCATGCGATCACGGCAGCGGCGACTCGATTTGGGGCGGGCGACATGACCGCGCGTGCGCCGTCTGGTCAGGAAGATGGAATCGGTCGTCTGGGGTCGCAGTTCAATGCGATGGCGTCGCAGATCGGGCATCTGATCGACCGGCAGCGGCACCAGCTGCGCGCCGTGAGCCACGAACTTCGGACCCCTCTGGCCCGGGTATTCTTTCTGGTGGACGAAGCGCTCGAGGCGCGTACGCCCCGCGAGAAGGACCATGCGTTGCGCCGAATCGAGCATTCTGTGCACGAAATGAACGAGCTTGTCGAAGAGCTGCTGCTGTTTGCCCGTCTGGATTCGGACGCTGAAGAGGTACATCTGGAGCCCATCGCGGTGCAGCCGCTGTTCGCGGAGATGGTCGAGCTGGCGCGTGAGCTCAAGCCATCGCTTGAGATTCCCATGGTTGATGAGGTCGGTGAATTCGTGGGCTCCCCGCGCTACGTGAGGCGCGCGCTGCTGAACCTGGTGACGAACGCGGCTCGGTTTGCCCACCTGAAGGTCGCTCTGCATGCGGAAAAGAAGGGCGACTGGGCGTTGTTGCACGTCGATGACGACGGAAATGGTGTGCCCGAGGCGTCACGCGAAGCAATTTTTGAGCCCTTCGCTCAGCTCCAGACCGAGCGAAACTCCCATCACGGCGCAGGGTTAGGTCTTGCGATCGTACGCCGCATCGTGCGCGCGCACGGCGGAGACGTCCGGGTGACGTCCAGTGCGCTTGGGGGGGCGAGGTTCACGCTGGAGTTTCCCCTGCGGGTGCGCTCGACGACGGTGTCGGGGGCACGGGCGGCGGTGAACAGCACGTCGTCGTGATGGTGGAGTGGGTTGGTTGAACCCGCCGTGCCGCATCATCGGGCGGGGTCTCGACCGCTCCCTTCAGTTGAAGTTGAACCGGGTGGCGAAACGCTCTGCCCAGTCATTCAGGTCGTAGCCGTGTCGAATGACGACAAGGGTTTCGGCAACCACCTCGAGCATGGCCGGTCGTAGCTCGGGGTCGCGCAGCGCCAGCTCGGCATAACGCGGCTCTTCCAGGTCAATGACGCCGGCGATGCCCTGCACGCTGGCGGCGCGGACGGGCGCGACGGTGTTGCCGAAGGAAGGGCGAACAGGCTCGTCAATTCTTCGAAAAGTGGGCGTGGGTGGAATGGGCGGCGACGCCGGTTCGGGCATGGCATAGCCTTCCGGCACGGCGTCGGTGTTGGTGGTGCGCGTTCGCGTACCGGTCGAACGTCGGGTGCGTTTGGGCGCAGCCTTTGCCGAGACCGTCTCGGGCGGCATGGGCACGCGATCGAGAATGGACTGCAGCCTCGGCATGAGCTCAAGGACGACAACGGGTCGCTTTTCGGTGCCTGCGTCCTCCTGTTCCAGCCAGAACACAAGTCCACGCTTGCCTGCATCGCCCGGGTCGAGGGTGACGACGGGAGGCCGCACATCGGGAGCTATCCGGTCCGGGTCGTCGGGTAGCTCGCCAAAATCCAGCGCGTCCAGAATGCTGAGCCGCTCGCGTCGATTCAGGCGTGCGACCTGCATCATCACCGAGTTGTCGTCCTGACACGCCTGCGCAAGGTCCAGCAGGTGGTCAATGTGGTTGGGCCGGGGCCCGAAGCCGAGCGTTTTGGCAAGCGTGGCCAGCGATGGCGTGTCTAGTCGGGCGAGCAGGGTGGCGGCGAAGCCAAACTCGAGCGGCATCTGCGGCTGAAGCGTGAGCGCCATGTCCAGGTTGATGTCGAATTGCCCGGGACCAATCGATTCGATCAGCCCCATCCGTTCAAAGATGTCGGGGTCTGACAGCTCGCCGGATTCGACCGGGTCGAACGGATTGGCACACAGCAGCGCCAGATCCTCGCGCATGAGCGAGCCGTGACAGTGGCGAAGCACCTGATCGTACAGCGTCGGGGCGCGCATGGCAGCGGCGAGCGCGTCACGCTCGACACTATCGCAGCGCAGCATCTGTGCGATGGCCTTTCGGGCTTCGGGGCTTCTACGGGCAAGCAGGTCGGTGGCGCGCATGATCAGTACCCTGATGACGTGAACGTCGAATCGGAGAGCGCAAAGCCGACCCGGGACAACAGAGCCTGTACGGTACGCACTTCGATTCCGGGTTGCAGTACCAGACGTCGCTCATCGAGTCGCTGGGCGACCATGTCGCGAAACTCGTCGATTCCGATAGCCTCTTCGGTGGCGCGCAAGGTCGAGAACGTCACCAGCACGCCCGTGGGCAACATGTTGGGAATGCGCACTTTCAACATGCGCCGCTGAGGTAGTGGCGTCGGTCCGAAGTGCAGCGCGGGCAGCGCGTACCCCGCCGCGATGGCATACTCTCGCACCGCGTAGATGACCTTGCGACCATCCCGGGTGCTCACCTCAAAGACAGCTCCCATCGCCCCCGCGACCGGCTGCACAGCCAGAATCTGGTCGGCGGCGAGAGCGGGAAGACCGGCGGTCACGCGAATGGCGTCGGCCCATGCGCTTCGATGGTCGGCCGAGAGCGCTCGCTTTGCGATCAGGGCAGCTGCGCGTCCAGCGCGCGCATTTCGCGAACCTGACGTGGGCAACCCCAGCTCAACCGTGACAGCGCGAATGTGTGCATCCGTGCACCGACCCAGCAGGGTGGCGGCAAAAAACCGCTCGGATTCCGCCGCCTCGATGGCTGCTGCTGCAAAATCGAAGGGCACTCGCCAGCCCAGGTCTGTCGCGGTGAAAGGAAACCATCCTTTCAGTAGCCGTGCCTCGGTCCGCAGGTTCTCGTGGAGCGGTACAGCGTGCCCGCCGAACTCGACCATCGTACGCACCAGTCGACCAGCCCCCGCATCTGCACCGCGCCGGCACGTACGAACGGCGTGCGCGGGCGTGCGCAGCAGCTCGGCTACCAGGTGTGGAGTGGACGCGGGAACCCCCCAGCGTGATGCGCTGAGCTCAAGCAGTGCCGGCTCCATGCCTTGAAGAAGGTCAAAGGTTTGCATGAATGCGAAGGCCCTCTCGATATGCAACGACGTCACAGAAATAGTACAGCACCCATAGCCACTGGCTGCAGGTAATCAACGGATGGGTGGCAATGGTGCGCATTGCGACAATGTGGTCCGGCTTTCGCGCCACATGCGGTGGCGGGGGTCTGCCCTTCGCCGCATTGGCTGTCAAGCATATGTAACACCTGTTCGGTATCGCACATCCTGTGAGCAGGGCGGCGTGTATGCGACCTTAAGGCGTCCCGGAGAACCCGGAGTGGTCGTTCAGGGAGCCCCGGTGCCTGCGTACGGGGTGGTGCGAGGTTTGGGATGAGCCGGGGCGTTCTCGGGCCCTGCCCATGGCGTGCAGATCGCCGCTTGCCATGCCGGGAGCGGTGCACCATGATGCACGAAGTAAAGGAAGCGCTGAAACCTGGATGAGGTACACACAGATGAGCGGAGTTCAGATTCCCCTGACTGCTTTTTCGGAGAAGTTGAGGCGCCACGTTGACCCGGGCTCTTCGGTGCCCCTGCGCATGATGGGCGCGCGCGGTCTGGTGCCGGCGGCGCCCGAAGAGACGCTGATGTTGCTGTATCAGCTCGGTATGGACGCCGACGCGCAGGTCGCCGAGGCCGCCAACAGGAGCTGGAACGAGCTGCCTGTCGAGGTGCTGAAGCCGGCCGTGGTGGCGTCGACGCAGCCAGCGGTGCTGGACCGTGTGGCGGACACGCGTGCCCGCGAGCAGAACATTCTGGAGGCGGTGCTTCGCAATGCGAACACGAGTGACGCCACGTATGCACGCGTC
>JAGWVZ010000407.1 GCA_018970625.1 Myxococcales bacterium
GCCGATAATGTTCAGGATGCAGTACCGACTGCCCCGAGGTCAGGCGCGCTTCCTGTTCATCCAGAAACCGACCCACCCTCTCGAAGGCTCCCGTTACCCCTCCGCGCCGCTCAAAATCGACGACCGCGTCCTGCATCTGGTTCAGACGCTGGCGAGCGGCAGCAGAGATTCGTTCAGCAAGCGAGCTCATAGGCCTCCATCACACTGAGTCGCGGGTCCAGCGTAACCCGTCACCGTCCATTTCGTATTCCGCGCCGCAGTGCGCACACGTGGTCGCTGACGGCTGCACCCGAAGCGCCAGCTTCTCGCCGCACTGGCAACGCCATCCGACCACCCGGGCGGGAGAGCCTGTCACCTGCGCAAACGCGGGCACCGGGCGTGTGACGACCGCTCCGGCACCGACGAACGCATAACGTCCCACTTCAAGTCCGCACACGATCGTCGCGTTGGCGCCGATGCTGCAGCCTCGTCGAAGTATCGTCGTCCGATACTCGTGTTTGCGCGATACGTGACTGCGCGGATTGAACACGTTGGTCAGAACACACGAGGGCCCCAGGAACACGTCGTCTTCGACCACCACACCCGTGTACAGCGACACGTTGTTCTGAACGCGAACCCCGTTGCCCAGCACCACACCCGGAGCCACAAAGGCGTTCTGACCAAGACTGCAGCGCGCGCCGATCTCGCTGTTCGGCGACACATGACAAAAGTGCCAGATCGTCGTACCGGCCCCAACTTTCGCGCCGTCGTCCACCCACGCCGAGGGGTGAGCATACCACCGGTCAGCGGCCGGCGATGGCGCCCGACCGTCGGGCGCAGTCCACAGGGGTGGCTCAGTGGCAGAAGAATGGGTCACGTACAGCTCCTTGACAGCGCAGACGGTTGCCCGCAGTTGCCGGGCATGTCGAATCACATGCCCGGTCCGGGCGTTTTGCTCCATACCATGCCGCTTGAACTTCTGCAGCGGCGCAAGTGCGAGGTCTTCTCGGCGCAACGCGGCGAGCGCCCCGTTCAAGGGCTGGTGGTCTGGCACGCAGGCGGCGCATCTGCATGGCTAAACCGTTGTCCTCACTGGGGAATCCCGCTGGATGACGCTTCATCGGAGATCTTCGTCGAGATCGACGGTGTCGAACGGCTTCGCTGTGCCTCGCACGGCGCCGAATTCTCGATCGACACCGGCGTATGCGAGTCTGGCCCCTGCGAAGGCGACCGACTGTCGCCGCTGCGCGTGGAGGTCGACGGGAACATCGTGCGGGTCTATGCACCTGCAGTGCTGGTGATGGTCGGTGGCGACCGGCCGGTTGTACGTACGCGCCGTTGAGCGCAATCGGGTGAACGTCATGTGCACAGCGATAAAGAGCCGTTTGTTTTGCAGGGCGATTTTACTGGTTCTGTTTCCGGCCGGGTTCGTTGTTGTGGCGTGCACGCCGGCGGGCGACAATCCACCGCCGGCGTCCGCATCGGGAAGCGGTATTGCCGTCGAGACGGCTCCTGAGACTGGTGGCAGCGCTCCGGGGCAGGCAACCGCTGAAGCCCCTGTAGCCGGGTCTGGCACAGCCCCGGGCGACGGTGCATCGGCAGCTCTGGTCGAAGTGCCTTCGCTGGAGTCGCTGATGCGGCGCGCCGGATTTGGCGGTGCCGGTCAGGCTCGCCCCGACGAATTCGTGCCGGTTCCGCCGGGTGCGACCGCCGAAGCAGGCACGTTCGAAAACGCAGAGCGTTCGGTTCGGGCGGTGCTGGTGCACTATCCGAACGCCCGCTACGCCCGTCCGCACGTCACCGACGTGCTGGAGAGGCGACGTTTGGTGCCGCAGTCTGGCGACGCGGTGTTGAGTCAGGGTCCGGTGGTGATTCAGCTTCAGGCGGCGACGCGCGATGTGGCAGACACACTGGCGAACGAGCTGCAGCGATTGCTGGAGTGGCCGGCGCTTACGGACGTGCAGCGCATCGAATAGCGTGTTCGAAGACCGCTGCCTGCAGGTGCGCAATGGGAGGGACGCGACGCTGAGCCAGAATTCCGGGGCGGGCGACAGCTGCTGGCTGACGCCGGTAACCCCAAAAACGACGCCGCCGCGGGGGTACCGCGGCGGGGAGGTCGTCGGTCTTGTGACCGAGGGTGGGCGTGCGAGCGGTCGGGCAACGAGGGGAAGCGCGACTGACCAGAACTCGGGGTCACGATGATTCAAATCGCGTGCCAAGACGAGGTGTCGGTGGCGATTTGGATAAATGAAATCATATCAGTGGTTTGCGGTTTGGTTGCGGCGGCGTCGGTCGTGTGGTGGCCGCCAAACAGCCTGCTGGCTATGACATCCATGTCGCGGTTGTCGAGTGCAGTGTCGGCTTGTGGATTATCGTGGTTGCCGATATAACACGCTCATGGTCCGCGCGAAGGCTTCGGCGAACGCAGCGGTCAGTCTGTTCCTGAACACTTCTTTTTCTGCGTCTCCCCGGTGGGACGCTTCAGATTTCGGATTCGGTTCGACACCAGAAGCGCCCCGGCTTGAGCTGATGAATGGCGCGGTGTGTTGCGGATGACAGTTTGCAAATGACGGTACAGAAAATCAGTCACCTGCTTGTGTTCCCGCTGCGTTGAACCGGGTCCACGCTCCCTGAACAGGGAGTCATGGAGTACCGGATGGCCAATGTGCTCGTAATCAACTCCACGCCGCAGGAAACGCGGGTGGCAGTTCTCGAAAATGGGATCATCAGCGACTTCTACCTCGAACGGCAGCGGCATCGGGGTGTGGTGGGCAACATCTACAAGGGACGCGTCATTCGTGTGCTGCCGGGCATGCAGGCTGCGTTTGTGGACATCGGTCTGGAAAAGGCTGCGTTCCTGTACGTGAATGACATTTACCAGGAGCACGTCCCGCACGAGTTTGATGAGGACGAAGACGATGACGACGACGGCGATGACGTTCGGCCGGGCCGCAAGCGCCGCGGACCGGTGCCACCGATCGAGGATCAGCTGAAAGAAGGCCAGGAGCTGCTTGTTCAGGTCGTGAAAGACCCGATCGGCACCAAAGGGGCGCGCGTCACCTGTCACATCACGCTACCCGGACGTCACCTCGTCTTCATGCCGACCGTGGACCATGTGGGCATATCTCGCCAGATCTCGAGTGATCGCGAGAGGCGCCGTTTGCGCGACATCGCCAATGAAATGCGCCCCCGCGGCTCGGGTTTCATCGTGCGTACCGCCAGCGCCGGTGTCTCGAGCGACCACCTGCGGCAAGACATGCAGGTCCTTATCTCCCTCTGGAATGACATTCTGGACCGCCGCGACCGCAAAAAGGCACCGCAGCGTCTTCACGAAGACCTCGACCTCATCCTGCGGGCCGCCCGCGATCTGTCGACCGCCGACCTCGACAAACTCATCATCGACTCGCGTGAACAGTACGACCGCACCATGGAGTTCATGGAGAAGGTCATGCCCCGTTTCATGAACCGCGTGGAGCTCTATGTCGGCTCCGAGCCCATCTTCGACGCCTTTGGGATCGAGGCTGAGCTCAAGACCGCCCTGTCGCGCAATGTCTCGTTACCCAGCGGCGGGTATCTGGTGATTGAAAAGACCGAAGCGCTCACGTCCATCGACATCAACACCGGACGTTTCGTCGGCAAGCGAAACCTCGAAGAGACCATCGTCAAGACGAACATCGAAGCCGCCTGGGAGATCGCCTACCAGATCCGACTGCGCGGCATCGGCGGGCTCATCATCATCGACTTCATTGACATGGAAGACACCGCCAACCGCGAGCTCGTCAACGCAGCCCTCGAACAGGCGCTCGCGCACGACCGCGGTCGCGTCAAGGTCACGCGCATCAGCGAATTCGGCATCGTCGAGATGACCCGCAAGCGTACCCGCGAGAGCCTTGAGCAGATGCTCTGTGAGCCGTGCGAGCATTGCAACGGCAGCGGAATCCTCAAATCCCGCGAAACCACCGCCTTTGAGATTCTCCGCGAGCTGCGTCGCTCGTTGCGTAGCAGCACCGACTTCGACGTCACCG
>JAGWVZ010000408.1 GCA_018970625.1 Myxococcales bacterium
CGTGGACGCGGTGATTGTCGCTGGCGATCTCGTGGGCCGCGGGCCTGAGGGGACGCGAATCGTCGAGCGGGTAGCCGCCCTGCAATGGCCCTCCATCCGTGGCAACCACGAGGATTACCTGCTGGGGTTCGTGCGACGACAGGTGCCAGACGCGTGGTGGAATCTGGACGAGTGGTCCGCCTCGCGCTGGATGGCGGCCGAGCTCAGCAGCGACGCCGTGCGATTTATCGAGCAGTTACCCGATACGATGACGCCGGCTTTTGCGCCCGGTATGCACGTGGTTCACGGAAGCACTCGCTCCAACACGGAGGGACTTGGGCCCTGGACCGACGAAGACTACCTGGGCGAAGAGCTGCAACGTGGCGGTCACCCTCTGCTCGTGTGTGGGCATACGCACAGGGCCATGGTCAAACAGCTGCCTCAGGGCACGGTGGCCAACATCGGGTCGGTGGGATTGCCATTCAATGAGGACCAGCGGGCTCAGTATGGCGTATTTACGCTCCGCGACGGCGCGTGGGAAGCTGAGCTCCGGCAGGTGACGTACGACCTGGATGATGTTTTCAGGGCTTACCAACAGACGGGCTTCTGGCGTGAAGGTGGAGTGACGGCGCAGCTTCTGGCGCTGGAGTTGCATTACGCGACGCCGTTTCTGGTGCCGTTTCTGCGTTGGGCCCACGACCGGAAACAACGTCCCACACCCGAACACATTGATCTGTTTTTACAGGATTTTTACCCGCACGAGCGCATGGCTCGCTTCAACGGCATGCGGGGATTCCCAGAGTAACGCAGCACCGAACGCACCGGCGTAGTCAACGTCACCGGCCTGAAGTAACGTCGGTCGAATGCAAATGCGTGCGCCGCGGTTGTGGTGGGAGCAGACAGCGGAGTTCGAGAGGAAGTCATGATTCAATTTGAGTCTGTTCGGCGCACCTTTGACGATTTTGTAGCCGTCGATGATCTGTCGTTTGAGGTACGTCCGGGCGAGGTTGTTGGTCTGCTGGGGCCAAACGGGGCGGGCAAAACCACCGCGCTTCGCATGTTGGCGACGCTCATCAGGCCGACGTCAGGGCGCATTCTGGTTCACGGCCACGACACCGTCACCGACAGTCTGGCCGTACGGCATGTGCTGGGCTACCAGACCGGCGATACCGGCCTGTACGGACGGCTAAGCCCGATCGAGTTCCTTCACTATTTCGGGCAGTTGCACGGCATGTCCCGACAGCGAATTCAGGAAAGGACGCAGGTGCTCGTGGAGCAACTCGACATGGGGGAGTTCGCCAGCAAACTGTGCTCCACCCTGTCAACCGGCCAGAAACAACGTGTGTCACTCGCGCGCACGCTGCTGCACGATCCGCCCGTTCTGGTGCTCGACGAGCCGACCAACGGGCTCGACATTGTCAGCAGTCACTTCGTCGTCGAAGCGCTTCGCCACGCCGCGGCGCAGGGCAAGGCGGTTATTTTCTCGAGTCACATCATGAGTGACGTCGAGCTGGCGAGCGACCGACTGGTGATCGTTCATCACGGACGCCTGCTTGGCACGGGAACGATTCCCGCCATCATCGCCGAACAATCGGCCTCGTCGCTCTCGGAAGCGTTTCTTCGACTGGTGCATGCGGCCGGCCCCGCTACGGGCATCACCACGCACTCGAACGCCTTACCAGCTACCGGAGGTGCCGCATGATGCGCTGGAATATCGTGGGCATCATCGCCCGAAAGGAGCTGCTCGAGGCGCTGCGAGACCGCAAAACGCTGATCCTGATGATCCTGGTTCCTATTCTGCTGTACCCGGCGTTGCTGCTGCTGATTACGCAGGTGGCGGCGGTGCAGCAGCAGCAGCTCGAGAGCAACGCCAGCTGGGTAGGCGTGCTTGGGGGCACCGAGACTCACCCGCTGGTTCGGTCCATGCGGGCCGACCCCGATCTGGACGTACACCTGTTGCCTGACGAAGTTCCGGCAGAGGTCTTCGACGCTGAACCAACTGCCGCAACGCCGCCAGACGCCGCTTCGCAGGGCGTTGCACAACCCGACGCTGCCGCCCCCCCAGCCGGAAGTGCCGACACAGCCGTGGGCAGCACCGCGGCAACCTCGGGTTCAGGCGTCGACGCAGACGAGGGCTCCAGCGCCGCTCTGGCGGATCCGCTGGCGTTCGCCAACGACCGCAATCGAGACCCAACGGAGTTCGATCGACAGCTGGCAGCCGTTCACATGGACGCCGAAGTATTCGTTTACCTGAACGACTGGCCAGACACACTGGAGCAACTCCCCGGAAACATTGCGTTTACCTATCGATCTATCGACGAGGCCTCTCGGCTCGCCACAGAACGCGTAGAAGGTAACTTTGAACGCTGGAGCAGCCAGGAAACCCTGGCACGGCTCGAAGCTGCCAACGTACCCATCGACACTCTTCGTCCCGTGCGTGTGCTGCGCACCGACCTCGCAAACACCGAACAGCGCGGCGGCTTCCTGCTTGGTGCGCTGCTGCCGCTCTTCATCATCATGACCGTCCTCATGGGCGCTTTGTACCCGGCGATCGACCTGACGGCTGGTGAGCGCGAACGCGGCAGCATTCAGACGCTGTTCACGGCGCCGATCTCCCCGGTTGAGATATTGACCGGTAAGTACCTGACCGTTCTCATTATTTCGCTCATTTCCGGCATGGCCAATCTGCTCAGCCTGACGCTCGTTTTCTCTCAAGGCATGCTGCTGGAGCCACAGTTGGCCGAGAGGTTCGACTTTGGACTAAGCCCCGGCGACCTGTTCGGGCTTTTCCTGTGCATCGTGCTGATTGCCGTCATGGTCTCGGCCGTGCTGCTCGCCGTGGCTGCGGTAGCGCCGTCGTTCAAAGACGCGCAATCGTACGTCACCCCTGTGTACCTGCTTTGTCTGATTCCGGCGACGCTCGCGCAGATGCCCGGCTTCACCTACACGCCAACGCTGGCGCTGGTGCCCGCCGTCAACATCGTGCTGCTCATGAAGCAGGTGCTGATTGAAGGGCTGCACCTTTCGTCGCTGCTGCCTGTCGCTACCAGCAGCCTCGCCTACGCCGCCATCATCCTTGTGCTGGCAGCACGCATGTTTGCCGATGAATCCCTCGTGACCGGCACAGGAAAGGGATTCGCGATGCTCATGCCCAGGCGGGACATCAAACCAGCCGCCTGGCCGGCCGCGTCCGATGCGATCGTCTGGTTCTGCGTCGCGTTTATCCTCATGTATTACGTCGGCGCGGTGATTCAGACACGTTCGCCGCAGCTGGGACTGATTGCCACACTGTGGGGTGTGCTGCTGCTACCGACCGTGCTGATTGCGATTCGCCTGCGCCTGAACTTTCGCCAGACGTTTCAGCTGAATCGGGCGCCGTGGCAGGGGTGGACCGCCGCCCTGCTTATGGGCCTTGGTGCTTCGATCGTGCTGTCGCTGGGGATTCACTGGCTGGAGTCGACCTTCCTGCCCATGAGCGATGACATGAAGCAGGAGATGAGCCGGCAGATGGCCGAGTTCTTCCCGAAGCCTGAGAATGCACTTCAGTGGGCGTCGTTGCTGTTTATTGGGGCATTTTCACCTGCAATTTGCGAAGAGTTACTGTTTCGCGGCTTCATTTTGCAGGGACTGCGCGGCAGCGTTCGGCCCTGGGTCGCGGTCGTCGTGACGGCGGTGTTGTTCGGTCTGTTGCACATGAGCATCTATCGGCTCGCCGGTACGACCGCCCTCGGCGTCATCATGGGCTTTCTGGTGCTGCGCACAGGCTCGATCTATCCGGCCATGCTGTTCCACTTCGTGAACAACGCACTGGCGCTGACCTTTGCCATGGTCTTTGACGCGGAGACGGTGGTCGGCACAGACGTCAGCTATGTGTGGCTGGTGCCTGGAGCCATCGCTTTTGTTGCAGGGCTGGTGCTCATGCTGCGCACTCGGCCCTCAGGCGATGACCAGCTCCCCGAGACGCCCGGCGCAGCGAACAACTAGGCCGGGGTGTCCAGCGGACCGCCGCATTAATGCGGCGGTC
>JAGWVZ010000409.1 GCA_018970625.1 Myxococcales bacterium
ATCTGGTTCGGTGTGCTGCCTTTCTTGTGGATTCTGTTGGCTACGGGGATAAAAGAAAGCCAGAGCTAACCCGTTCCCAGATGTTTTCATGAACACACATCGCCTCCTCTTTGCCCTCTGTGTGGCATGGTTGCCACTCGCGCAGGCCTGTTCAAACAATGCCTCTGACAACGATGGCAGCCCGCAGAATGGAACGGGAATCTTTGGCACCGTTCAGAGTACATCGGGCCAACCCATTGCCAACGCGCGGGTGAGCTTCGATGGCGGCAGCGCCACGACGGACGCGAGCGGCCAGTTCGTCGTTCGGGCATCTGCAGGGCGGCAGGTCGTGCGAGCCGAGGCGGAAGGATTTGTCTTCGGCGTACGCGATGTGGACGTGTTCACCGACCAGTCGTCCGCGGTGCAATTTCGCCTGCTGCCGGAGTCGCCTGCCGTGATCATCAACGCGGCGGAAGGTGGCGAGGTAACCGGCCCTCGCGGTGCCCAGGTGACAGTCCCGCCAGGCGGTCTTGTGGATGCATCGGGCGCTGCCGTTACCGGCGACGTGAGCGTTCACCTGACCCCTCTGGATCCTGCCGTGGCAGCCGAGCTGAGTGCAGCGCCCGAGCTGATCGCCGTCAATGATGCGAACGCGCCCGTGCTGCTTGAGTCTTACGGCATGATGGACATCACCATTCGACAGGATGGTGAAGAATTGCAGCTCGCCGACGGCCAGACGATGGACATCGTGCTGCCAGCTCCCGCAGGTGCTACCGGCCTGCCCGATACAATGCCATTATGGAGCTTCAACGAAACCACCGGACAGTGGGAAGAAGAGGGAGTCCTGACCCTCTCCGGGGATGGCACCGGCTGGGTGGGGCGCATCGAACACATGTCGATGTGGAACGCAGACATCGCGGTCGAAGCCGGCTGTGTCAGCGGTACCGTGGTGGACGCTGCCACCGGAGACCCGATCCCCGGGGCGGGGGTCTCGTCACGCGGCGTGGACTATTCTGGCTATTCCGATGCCACCGCCGGCGCCGACGGTACGTTCCGCATCAACGTTCGAATCAACAGCCGCGTCGCGATTACTGCGTTCCATGCCTCCACCGGATCGACGTCTGTCGAGGTCACATCCAGCGGCATTGTCTCTGCCGTTCCGCCTACCGATACCGACATCTGCGTCGACGTCGGAATCATCGAGGTCGAACGCGGTGTGGTGGAGTTCCCCGACGGCCGCGTCGTGGAATGCAATCTTGCGCAGGTGCCAGATATCGAGGGATGCCAGCCCGTTTACATGGAATTGCTGGAGTGTTTTTCACCAGCGGGTGCTTGCACCACGGGCGGGGGGCCTTTCAACGCCGATGTGGAGTACGAAAACGGCTCTCGCATCGCATTCGAGTTCGGTTCGGCAGGTACCGTCACCTCCTATTCCGGCCCCGGCGGTCAGCCGTGCGGTACGCAGACCTTTGCAGCGGATTCCGAAAATCCAGAGTCGGACAGCGCGGAGATTTCGATTTCGCTGGCATCCGGCGCGCAAACCACATTCCGCCTCAGTCAGGGCACGAACGATTCTTTCAGCATGACCTGCGCCAACGGCTCCACGTTGACCGTTACGGCCGAGGAGCAAATCATGTTGCAAGCCTGCAGCGGAACCACGGCAGCACAGGAATGTGCTACTACGGACCCGCAAGGCACAGGCACGCCGGGAACAGCGTGCGGCGACACCACCGAATGCACTCGTGGGCTCGTCTGCTGTAGCGGCATCTGCAATTTCGAATTCGCCTGCGAACCCGAGACCTCGTGCACCGGCAATGACGAGTGCAGCGACGGGACCATCTGCTGCAACAACGCAGGGAGTACCGCAGGCACCTGCACCGACGCAGACCAATGCTACGATGGCATCAGCTGCAGCTCCAATGCGGACTGCGGCAACCCGGGCAACACGGACTATCTGTGTTGCGATGGGACCTGCCAGGACGTCTTCAGCTGCTCGGGCGAATGCAACACCGACAGCGACTGCAGCGCGGATTCCGGCGGAATCTGCTGCAACACCAACCCGGACAGCACTTACTGCACCGACGCCTCCACATGCTTCGGCGGCGTCGATTGCACCGCGGACTCGGACTGCGGTGGAGGTCTTTCGTGCTGTGAATCGACGGGCACGTGCAGCACCGTCAACGAGTGCTTCTCTACTACGCCATGCACCCCCGGTGAAAGCTGTCCCGGCACGCTTGTCTGCTGCGACCGTGAAGACTTCGGAGGCCCGCTGTGTCTGGACGAAGTCACATGCTTCACTGCACTTCCCTGCGCTGACCCCACCGATTGTGCAGAAGGATTTACCTGCTGCGCAGCGTTCGGAAACATCTGCGTGCAGGACGGTAGCTGCATCTAATCATCGGGCGCTCAGGGAGCCAGCGGGTCCTCACCGCGCAACACGCGCTCCAGCTTCACCGGAACGGACTCGAGCACGTCTTCGTCGCTCTCGTCAGCGAAGCCCATTGCCCGCTCCCATGACTCGATCGCCTCGTCGCGCAGGCCCGACATCCACTGGATATCACCCAGATGGTCGAGCAACACCGCGTGCGTGTTGCCGCGTTCTACCACGCGCGTCTGAATCGCGAGCGCTTCGGCAAATCGGCCCTGCCGATACAGCACCCACGCCAATGAGTCTTCGATATTGACGTCATCGGGCCGTAACTCAAGCGCCAGCCGAATAAACTCCTCGGCCTCGACAAGCCGGATGCCGCGATCCGCCCAGCTATAGCCCACAAAGTTCAACGCCTCGAAGTTGGCGGGGTCGAGCTCCAGAACGCGCAACATCAGGGCATCGGCGGTCGCGTGATCATGAACGCTGGAAACAATATAGGCCGCCTGAATCAGGCTGGTCACATTGAAGGGGCGTTGTTCCTGAATCTGAAGCGCATAGAGCGTGGCCAGCCCGGGACGAGCCAGCTCGGTCAGTGCGCGACCGGCGTTGGCCAGCGCCCCCCGATTTCCGCCTGTCATGCGGGCGAGCTCTACAATCGCCTGCAACACGCTGGCATCGGGCGCGCTGGAGTCGTCCTGCACCTGATACCGCAGCTCCGCCAGCACCGCCCGACACATCACGTGGTCCCGAAAACGGCTCACGCAATCTTCGGTGGCCGACAGGGCGGTAGTCCACTCCTGCATTTGCATGAGCAGCCGAATGCGTTGCTCTGCATCCCACGGTTCGGCGCCCGCGCGAACAACGGCCTCGCCGAAGCTGGCGGCTGCACCACGCATTTCACCCAGATCGCGTAACGCGATGGCCTGCAACCGATAAGGACGCGCACTCCCGGGATGGAACTGCGCGAATCGCTGGGCCGCGAGAATCTGGGCATCCCCACTACCCGCCCGTGACGCCAGCTGAAACCAAGCCCGGAACCATGACTCAGGAGCCCCCTCGGCGTTGGTCTGCGCAAAGGCGTCGAGCGCTTCATCGAAGCTTCCCTGACGTTCCAGCGCCAGTGAACGCACTTCCGAGACCCGCCACGCCGCAACGCCCAGATCGGATGCTACCTGCAAGTGAAGGGTCGCCTGTGCCAGCTCTGCCTGCATGGCCCACGCCCGTGCCAGTTCCATCCGCAGTTCAGGGTCCTGAGGCTCGAGCGCTACGGCCCGTTCGAAGGCGGTTGCGGCGGCCGCCGGATCTCCGGTTGAGCTGGCGATTCGACCCGTCAGAAAGGCATCGACTGCCGCCGAAGAGACCACGACAGGCGGCGGATAGTCAGGCACTCCGACCGGAGACACCAGCGCAGCCTGCGAACCACCACAGCCGATGAGCAGAACGGTCAGCAGCCCGAACACCCACCGCCCTGAACCATTATCGTTCCAGCGATTCGGCACGAATAACCTCTATGTCTGCGATTTCTTTGGGAACCAACGAGGTCAGAATTCGAGGTGCACCCCCGGTAATAACGACGTCATCCTCGATGCGCACGCCAATCCCACGGAACGCTTCGGGCACCTGCTCGTCATCCTCGGCAATATAGATAC
>JAGWVZ010000410.1 GCA_018970625.1 Myxococcales bacterium
GGAGGGTTCCCCGAACCTCTGCTGCACCGCATCACACTCCCGGCTTGCCAAACCACACGCTTGCTCCTACCTCGGGCCAACATGTTCCCTTCACCCCGAGGAAGCCAGTGAGTACCCCGGATACCTCCCCGGCGACGCCCGACGTCCCCGGCGAAAAGCTCTTGCGTATGTACCGCGACATGGTCGAGCAGCGCCGCTTCGAAGAAGAAGCTGGCCGCGCGTACGGCATGGGTCGCATCTACGGTTTCTGTCACCTCTACATCGGGCAGGAGGCCGTCTCGACGGGCTGCGCGCACGCGATGCAGAAGGGCGACATCATGATCAGCGCCTACCGCATTCACGCGCAGGCGCTGGCCATGGGCATTCCCGCGCAAGAGGTCATGGACGAGCTCTTTGGCCGCGCCACCGGCAACGTGAAGGGGCTCGGCGGCTCGATGCACATGTTCGACATCGAGAAGGGCTTCTGGGGCGGCTGGGGCCTCGTGGGGCAGCAGGTGCCCATGGCCGTGGGTGTCGCGTTCGGCCAGAAGTACCGCAACACCGGCGCGGTGACGGTCGCGTTCTTCGGTGACGGCGCCATGAATCAGGGCGCCATCCACGAGTCGTTCAACATGGCGTCGATCTGGGACATCCCCATCGTGTTTGTGGTCGAGAACAACGGTTTTGGCATGGGCACCGCTGTTGACCGCGTGTGCTCGGTCGATCCCATGCACCGCCTGGGTGACAGCTACGGCATGGCCAACTGGGCGTTCGATGGCATGGACGTGCTCGCCTCGCACAAGGCGTTCTCAGACGCCATCGAGATGGCGCGCACCACCAGCCGCCCCGTGTTCCTTGAGGCGCGTTGCTCTCGTTTCCGTGGTCACTCCATGAGCGACCCGGGCAAGTACCGCACCAAAGAGCAGCTCGAAGAAGAAAAAAGCCGCGATCCGATTCCGCGCCTCGCCGCCGTACTCGTCGAAAAGGGCGTCGCCACGCAGGACGCGATCGACGCTGTTGACGCAGAAGTGCGCGAAAAGATGAAAGAAGTCGCCAAAGCTGCCGGCAACGCGCCCTGGCCCGACGCGTCTCTCATCGACAAATACACCTACGTGGACCCGCTGCGCTGAGCGCGCGAAGAACACCTTCCCCGGAGTATTCTCATGGCAGAAGTTCTATTTCGCGACGCGCTCAATCAGGCCATGGCCGAAGAGCTCGAGCGCGACGAAAACGTCTTTCTCATTGGCGAAGAGGTCGCCCAGTACAACGGCGCCTATAAGGTTTCGCAGGGCCTGCTTGACCGATTTGGAGCGAAGCGGATCATCGACGCTCCCATCGCGGAGCTCGGGTTTGTCAACCTCGGGGTCGGTGCGGCCATGGCTGGTCTGAAGCCCATCGTCGAGGTCATGACCTACAACTTCGCGATCCTGTCGCTGGACGCGATGATCAACACCGCCGCCAAGGTCCACGCCATGACCGCCGGCAAGCTGAGCTGCCCCATGGTCCTGCGTGGACCCGGCGGCGCCGGTGGCGCGCTGGCCGCGCAGCATTCGCAGTCGCTCGAAACCCAGTACACCTATGTCCCCGGTCTGAAGGTCGTGGCGCCGTCCACGCCCGCAGATGCCAAAGGACTGCTGAAGTCGTCCATTCGCGACCCCGACCCGGTCGTATTTATTGAGAGCGAAGCGCTGTACTCGTCCAAAGGAGAAATCCCCGAGGGCGAATACACGATTCCGCTCGGCAAGGGCGATATCAAACGCACGGGCAAGGATGTCACCATCATCGCCTGGTCGCGTCAGATGCGGCAGCTCATGGATAAGGTCGAAGGGTATTGCGCTACGACCGGACTGGATATCGAGTTGCTCGACCCGCGCACGTTGAAGCCGCTCGACGAAGAATTGATATATGAGTCGGTTCGAAAAACCAATCGGGTCGTCATTGTCGAAGAGGGCTGGCGCACCAGCGGTTACGGCACCGAAATTGTGGATCGCATCCAGAGCAACTGCTTTGATTTTCTGGATGCGCCGATTGAGCGGGTGACCATGCCCGATATCAGCATGCCGTACTCGCCGCCGCTCGAAAAAATCGTTCTTCCGAACGACGAGCGCATTATCGCCGCCCTTCGAAAGGTCACTTATACGGGTTAATACCCGAGGAGTAAGAGCATGGCTGATGTCGTGGAAATGATTCAGTTGAGCCCCACCATGGAAGAGGGGCGGCTCGTGGCATGGCTCAAGAAGGAAGGCGACGTCGTCAAGACCGGTGATTTGCTCGCCGAAATTGAGACCGACAAGGCGACCATGGAGATGGAGTCGTATTTTGACGGCACCATTCTCAAGCTGCTGGTCCCAGTGGGCGAATCTGCCGTTGTTGGAAAAGCCCTGGCCATTATCGGTAAACCCGGCGAAGACATTTCGAGTCTTTTGGGTGGCGCTCCGGCCGCGCCAAAACCGGCTGCATCGACCGGGGGCGAAGCGTCGCCGGTCGCGCCCGCGCCGGAGCATACGGCTGCTGCCGAGCGGACCGATGGGCGGATTCTGTCGTCTCCCGTCGCACGCCGCGTGGCCGAGGAGAAGGGCATCGATATTCGGCAGGTCCCGGGTTCTGGACCAGCCGGCCGAATTATTCGCCGCGACGTAGAGGGCGTGGCTGCCACCGGCAAACCGGCGCCCGCAGCGGTCGCCCGCGTGATGCCCTCCGCTGCTGCCGCTCCGGTGGTACCGACGCCGGCTCGCGCACCTGCGCCAGCCGCTGCGCCCACGCCCGTCGCCAGCTCGCCTGACGCCCGCGGTCGAGTGGTTCCGCTGTCGCCCATGCGTAAGGCGATCGCGCGCAACCTGGCCGCCGCCTGGCAGGCCCCCGCGTTCATGCTCACGCGCTCCATTCAGATGGACGCCGCCCTGAGCCTGCGTGCTCAAATCAACGATGGCCTCGCCGCCACCGGGAGCGACGTGAAGGTGTCGGTGAACGACATCATCATCAAGGCGGTCGCGCGCGCTCTGGTGGACGTGCCCGAAATGAACTCCGAATATCGCGCCGATTCCATTCTTTTGTACGACTCGGTCGACATTGGCATGGCGGTAGCGATGGATGGCGGATTGATTACCCCCATCATTCGCCGCGCCCACGAGAAGCCGCTGGTGGCCATTGCAAGCGAGGCAAAGGCGCTGGCTGCCCGGGCGCGCGAAAAGAAGCTACAGCCCGACGAATTTACCGGCGCCACCTTCTCGATTTCCAACCTGGGCATGTTCGGCATCGAGCACTTTACTGCAGTGCTGAACCCACCCGCCGCGGGAATTCTGGCCGTCGGCGCCACCACGAAGCAGGTCGTTGTCTTGCCTGACGGCACCTATGGTACGCAGCAGCGCATGAATGTGACGCTGACGGTGGACCACCGGGCCGCCGATGGTGCCGTCGGCGCCACCTTCCTGCAAAAGCTCGTCGCCTACCTTGAACATCCGCTGCTGATGATGGTCTGATGTCCGAACCAACCACCATCGCCTCGCTACTCGCAAAAACGAAGACGTTTCTTGCAGGGCGGCAGATCGCTTCGGCGCAGCTCGACGCGCAGGTGCTTCTGGCGCACGTGCTCGACGTGGATCGCATGTCTCTGTTTATGCAGTCCGACCGTCCCCTGAGTGAAACGGAGATTGCGCAATATCGCGACCTGGTGGTGCGACGAGGGAAGGGCGAACCGGTCGCGTATCTCGTTGGCAGTCGTGGTTTCTGGACCCTCGACCTGAAAGTCGATTCCCGGGTATTGATCCCGCGCCCTGAAACCGAACGCATTGTCGAAGCCGTTCTTGAGTTTGTCGGCAATGCGGCAGAAGAACGCGAATGGAAGGTGGTGGACGTGGGTACGGGTTCGGGGGCGCTGGCCGTCGCGCTGGCCTCGGAGCTCGACGCCGCCACCGTGGTCGCGCTGGACATTTCGCAGGATGCGCTCGATCTCGCGACGGAAAATGCCGTGGCAGCAGGGGTAAAATCCCGGTTTCACGCTGTTCGCGGCAATTTGCTGG
>JAGWVZ010000411.1 GCA_018970625.1 Myxococcales bacterium
TACCAGCGCGTTCACATCGTCTCCGTGGGGTTGAGCCCACAGCGGATCCCGAAAAAAGAAGACGGCGTCGACAAGACCGCGGGCGACCATGGCCCCAATCTCCTGATCGCCTCCCTGCGGTCCAGAGCGCACCCGGCGCACGACCTCAATTCCCAGCTCAGAGGATATTCGTGCACCGGTCGTCGACGTAGCCACCAGAGGCCGACTGGCAAACACGTCACGATGCTCGCGAACAAGTTGGACCAGCCCGTCTTTGCGCGCATCGTGGGCGACGAGCGCGATGTAGTGGGTGTGAAACGCGCCCGTCAGTCGGGCAATCGCCAGCCGTGACAGCGCTTCGTAGAAATTCCGAACCTGCGTGACGTCGGCCAGCTGCGTGATCACATCGTTTGGCAACAGCCGCACCAGAGTCGACGGACCATGGGTACGAACGTTGCCGGTAGCCGGTCCTCCACTCAGAAAGCTAACTTCTCCCAGCACGTTGGGAGCGCGAAGCAAAACGCTCTCTCCGGTGAGCGACTCAATTCGAACGGCACCTTCGCGCAGAAGCCAGAGTCCTGCACCTACCTGCCCCACCTCAATGAGCAGCTGATCATCGGGATAGTGGTACGCCGACGGAGCGCCGGGGTTCAGAATGCCAAAAACCGCATCGACATCCTGGTTGCGTGAGGCGGTGGACGTACTGCCTGATTGCTGAGCTTCGTGCATGGTGCGTCTGCTCTTGGAGAAAACCCGATCGTCGTTCAGGTGGATACCTTATCGACAGCCCACCGTGTACGAAAGCACAACCCCGCGAGCAAGATTCATAGCAACAATAGGAGTGTGTGGTTGGGGTCTACGCCCGCTCACTCACAGCGTGCCGCAAATGCCTGGCACACAGCTTCCGGGCCGCTGCACACATCGCAACGACGCACCACACACAAATCCGCACGCTGCGCCGACCTCGGTGGCGAGTGGCGCACAGGCGCCAGGGGCAGAGCCGTCCGGTGGGAACACGCACTCGGCCTGCGCACCGCAGGCGCTGGCCGATACACAAGCGGCGCCCGGGTCGAGCAGCGGGGCGCAGCGTTGCGTGTCAGAGTCACACCACAACCCTGGTTCACAGAGATCATCGAGGAAACCACAGTCGCCGCCTTCCGGCAGCTTCGTCCTGCACACGCTGGGAAAATCGCGCGCGTCACAACCCAGACCAGCCGCACACTCCGACGTCGCGTTGCAGGCCTGCCCTTCCAGCGCGAGATCGCCGCACCGCTGCGTCACAGCATCGCACCGCAGGCCCCGGGCGCACTGTCCAAACAGACAAACCTCATCGCGCCCCGGCAAAGGCGCACATGTGCCCGCGTTGCAGACCGAGCCTGCCTCGCACGTCTGAAACGGCGTACAGGGCTCTCCCTGCGGCACTTCGGGCCGGCAAATCGGCAGGTCGTTGACGATCTCGCAGGCCAGACCGGGCGCACATTCACCCGAAAAGCAAGGCTCGTCCAGCTCTGCGAGGGGAGCGCATATACGCGCCGAGGAGAGCAGGCACGTCGCGTCACGACCGCACTGCGGAGACTCGGTACAGGCCGCGCCAATCGCGGGCGCGGGCGCACACAGCCCGTCCGTACATGCCAGACCCGCCTGGCACTCCTGATTCAACGAGCACGCCTCGCCCTCGGCTCGCTCGGGTGTGCCTCTCTCACTACCGCATACACCCGCATTGCAGAACAGGTCATTCGCGCACCGTCCCAACAGACACGGCTGACCTTCAGACGGCAGTGGTGCACACGTACGATCTTCCAGACATACCCCCGACAGCGCGCCACACGAGGCGCCCGTGTTGAGAGCGGCGCAGCGACCACCCAATGGAGCTGAATCCTGAAACATCCGGGCGCAGGCCGGCGAAAACGGAGTGTCAAACGGGTTCGCGCAACCAGAAACAGCGGCCGCATAATCCACTACACAACGCTCCGCCTCGGACGAGTCGAATGTCAGTCGCCCCAGCGTCACGCCAGAAATGAACCCCGCGAACGCGCGTTCGCACCCCTGACGTTGATCCGCCAGACAGGCTTCGGGCTCGGCCCCTTCATTGGGACACTCACATAACGCAACCTCGTCGCAGTGCGTCTGCGCCAGCGCCGCACAAAAACCCTCCAGCGGCAACGCGTCGACGACATCATCTGCCTGCCCGTCACTCTGCAGATCGGCCGCTGCATCCATGGCGTCAGCGCCGGCAGCATCATCGCCGGTGTCTGCATCGTCGGGTGCAGCGTCCGTATTCGCATCGACGCTCGCTCCGGTGTCCGCGCCCGGTGAGCGAGCTTCATCGTCCTGGCAGGCGCCATTCAACACCAACAGGCCCATACAGACACCCAGCGACGTGATTCTCCACAACATGACAGCAAACTCCTGGCGCTCTGGGCAGGGCGGCGGTTGACGCCCAACCACATCGTTGATTCCGTGTGAGCGCCGCGCAGCGACGTCTTCAACGAACCGCTATCCCTTGTGGCGGCGTCAACATCGCCACGATGCGCGTGTCAACTGCTGAGCCCTCACCGATGGTCACTGGCCGCCACACTACCGGATGGCGCACGTGCCCCAAACCGGGCTGGCCACGGGTGCTCCGGGTAGGTCAGGTGCACGCGGCAACGACGCTCCGGCAACGGCGCCAGAGGCTCGATCGTGAACCGCTCGAAGATGGCATCCAGAACGCACCCAAAGAGTCGCTCGTTGAACGCTTCGGCGACACAACGAAACTCCCCCAACCCGAAAAGCCCTTCCCTACCCGGTGTCTCAAGCCATCGATCGGGAAGCCAACGCTCTGCCTCTGGCCAGCGCTCCGGCTGCCGGTTTCGCTCCCACGGAAACACACCCACTACCTGCCCGGCTTGCAACGCATACGCGCAGCCGCCACTTTCAATCGTGACCGGCTCGCGGAGTGACCTGACAAGCGAGCCTACGGGCCATAACCGCGTCGTCTCCAGAAAAGCGTGCGCCCAGTGCTGCTCGCGCCGCGGCGCCGTTTCGGCCATGACGGTGCTGGCCCACCGTTCGTGGGTCACGATGTCAGCAAACGTCCATGCACCATAAGAACCCGGGTAGATCGTGGCGTTCCAGAGCAGAAACAGCAGCATCCACGGCTGATCGTCAGGCTGCACGGGCAACTCAGGGTCCTTCAACAGATGGTGCAGACCCACGGACTCAGGCGACCGAACGTGACGCGCGATGATGTCTCGAAGTGGTGCCTCGATTTCCCTGGTCGCCCTGTACTCCGGCATGAAACGCGAAATCGGGGTCGAAGCCAGCGTCGCGCGCGTCACATCAATCCCGTCGTGAATGTCACGTAGCAGGTCCAGACACGGCGCGCGCAGCTCATTCCACAAGGCCTCACCCATAATGGCCGCAGCTGCTGTATCCGCGAAAATACGGGCGACCGGCTCCAGCACATCGGGTACTTCGGGGGCAGAAGGCCAGCTACGGTCGATGGCTGCGTGCGCCAGCGAACGGAACGCATCGCGCTCCATGGCTCGGCGGACACAGCCCGAAAGGATAGAGCGCCCTGTCAACATGAGCTGTTGAAGGCTGTCGTGGTCAGACGCCGCCCGCGGAAACCAGAAGCCGATGCTGGGCACGTTCGCCATGACCGGTCCCATCTGGGCCACCGTAGCCGGAAGCTCCAACACGGCCTCAAAGGCGTCCTGCCCAAGATAAATCAGGTCGAATCGGGTGGGGATTGGAATGCGAATGGCCTCGCCTTGCGCCGCTTTCGCCCGCTCAACCAGCCCGATCGGGTCGAGAATGACCTGCTTCAGCAATGCTGCATCACCCAGAATCGGCACGCGCAACCAACCCCGCCGCACGTTCGCGAGAGACCCTCGAGGACAGCTCGCAGGCGGCACACGATCAGGTTGCATTTCGGTTCTAGCCTCCCACACAAGCTCATGCAGCCGCTCGCGGCAACGCCCACACCCTCCCGCGATCCCAAGGCGCTGGGCAACCTGCTCGGGCGA
>JAGWVZ010000412.1 GCA_018970625.1 Myxococcales bacterium
GAGCGACCTCAGCTTCGCTGAACGAACGAGCTTCGAAGCCCTGAACACCGCAATCTGCGCAAAATGGCGTGCATTGTTCACTGCTGAGTCCGGTAGTGGCGTTGGGACGTCCGAACAGCTGGGTACCACTGCACATCAGGGGTGGTTGCTGCTGGTCGCCGGCATCGGTGCCTGCTGCGTCTGTGGCCAGCCCGTCCGGCGATGTGTCAAGGTCGCCGGTGCCGCCTGCGTCCGGGTCGCCGTCTGGCTGGTCGCGATGGGAATCATCATCACAGGCGCTTACGCAGACGAAGCATGACAACACGAGGAACCGGGTGGGGCGGCGGATACGTTGCAGAAAATGGGTCATCGAACTCAGAATGGATATCATGACACGAAGGGATGCAGGACACTCTTGATCGGACAGCGCGGTTTGTATCCTGCCGGCTGATCTCAGCGAGGAACGTACACGGTAAGGTGGCGGGTCGACAATCTCGTCGTTTCAGGGCAACATGCATCCGGTGTGCCGGCTGCCCGTGATGCTCAGGCTTCGGGAGCGGCTGTCGCGTACAGGAATGTCTGGTGATGGAGTGCGTGATGCGTCTGTTTCGTAACGGGTTTACGATAAAGCGGGGTCAGGTTCGGGCGATACCTTATACCGGACACTGGCGCGCAGCCGCCGAACTCGTGGATATTTCGCCTGATCTGGAAGTGGGGTTGGCTGGTTTTTCCATTATTAGTAACCCGAGAGCGACCGGGTTTCGGGGGCGATTGTATGCCAATATAACCGTACTGGACGATGGCGCGGGGCATCGTGTGGCGCTCATTGGTGCGGATTTGCACAGCGGGACGCGTTACCTGACCGAAAAAGTGGCCTCACTGTTACCGCCGATTTGTGGAATTCGCGTGGATGCCGTCATCATGGCAGCCTCGCATACCCATTATGGACCGGGTAATATTTACGGCGATGAAATGTACGACCGGAGCATGTCTCCGGACTCTCCCTGGATGAAACCGAATCTGGATGTTGGTTATGCGGATACGGTCGCCGGCAGAATGGCTGACGCCGTTGTTCGTTGCTGCGATCGTCTCGCGAAAGCCGAGGTGACTTATCATCGCGGTGTTCTCACCGGGTGGTCGGTGAACCGCAGTATGGGGGCGTTTTCAAACGAGGTGGCACCCGATGTACAGTCGGTACGGCGTTGGCACGAGCAGGTGCTTGATCCCGAGGAAAGAAAGAGACTGCCCGGGGGACTACGAGCCGAGCGATACGCGGTTGACCCGCGTCTGCATGTCATTCGCGTGCGGCGGACAAGCGGCGAGCTGATATCGATTCACGCGTGGTTTGGCGCTCACGGATCTTCGTTGAACCCGCTGAATGGTCTGGTGTCTTCGGATTCGTTCGGAGATGCCGTACGACTGACGCAGACCTGGTTCCACCAGAACGGTGCATCGCATCAGGTGCCTGTTTCGCTCAGTATGGGCGTTGCCGGTGACGTGAATATGGTACCACCGCAAATGGATCCCGGATTTTTCGCCGCCAATATTGAAGACGATCGTGAGGGACGATGGCCGCGACAAATAGGTCAGGCGCTATCGACAGCCCTGGTGGGGGCGCTGCAGGAACCTGGTCTGGTGCTCTCCCGTGGCGGAACCATTGCCCTGCGGTATATGGAACACGAAATGACGGAACGCTATTGTCGAGTAAATCAACTCGACCACAAAGCGCTCAGCGGGCGGCTCTCTGTGCTTGGAAGTGAATTTGGTCGGTATTTTCTATTGCGGGTGAAGGCAACGAATCCCTGGATTCTGATTGCCAAAAGCGTCGCTCGCTCAGCCGACCGTGAATTGAACGAAGGTGATCGCGACCCCGGGGATGGCGCGTCTGAACACGACGTGAACTTCCCGAGAAAGGTCAATGACGCCAGCGTTGCGAAGATTGTCACCGGCAAGCCGCCGTCGGTCATCCCGATGCGCATGCTGGATCTCGGTCCCCTGCGCGTGGTTGCGCTTCCTTTCGAATGTACGGTGTCGATGGGGCGAGCCATGGAGCGGGCTCTGGGACACGCCGGCCCTTTGATTGTCTCGACGGTCACAGGCTCTTACACGTCCTATGTCACCACCGAGAAAGAGTATCTGCGGCAGCATTACGAGGGCGCATCGACGCTGTGGGGACGCCATACGGGGGCCTGGTGCACGCGCGCAGTGGAACAGCTCGCGCGGTCAACGCCCTGGCCCCGCAAGCTGGCATCAACGGCGTACTTCTCGACCGACCGGCGGCAACGCTCTCTGGGTCGTTCGTCGCTCTTGCCCACCCCTGTACCGATGGTCCGCGCCGTTCTGCGTGAGCATGACCTGCACCTGGAGTGGCGCGCGCCATCCCGTGCGCGGCCTGCCGTCGGGCCTGATCCCTGGCTGCGACTCGTGATTCAGCGGCCGGATCGATCATGGACCGCGTGTGTCTGGTGTCAGGTCGCTGTGACCGAGCGCCTTGGTGATGCGCAGGTCAGGCGGTCGACTCATGGCCTTCTGGGGGCGCGATGGGAGGTCGTGTGGCGGCTACCGCCAGCGGTGGTGGCGTCGTTGCCGCGAGACGGGTCTCTGGGTATTCGTGTGGTGCCCAGCGCGTTTGGTGTGCGTAGCCCGGTTCGTGTTCGCATTCGCCCCTAGTCGGGTGCGGGTCCGGTCTGGCCGCCACCCCCGGTGGTCTGAACATCGCCTCGGCAGATAAGCCGACGGCTCTGGCGAGCGCTCCTGTGTAATGACGAGTCTAAATTGTGATGCGTAACAGCCCGGATAGCTGACTTTGCATGGGCGCTCCGGTGGACGATATTTTCGGCATCTGCTACTGCGCGCCCGCGGTATGTTGTCTTCTGCTTTGTCCATGGCTGGTATGCGCGTGCATGTGCGAAATATTGGGTTTCTGAGTCTGTGGGTGGGGCTCGTCGCCTGCGGTGATGAGGGAACACAACTCCCCAGTCTGGACGCGTCGGCCGACGTCGCAGAATCCGACGGTGGGCGTGACATTGGCGTCGAAGACACGGAATTAATCGATGTGTCCGATGCCGGGTTCGATGTCCTGGACGGTAGCGATGTACGCCCCGAAGATGCGGACGAGACAACGGACACGTCGCCAGAGGTCGATGTCGAAGCTGACGTCGCGCGAGATGTCGGTCGCGACGTGGTACAACCCGACGTCGGTCCATCCAGCTGCGGCGACGGTGAAGTGCAAGGGGCTGAAGAGTGTGACGACGGCAACGACGTCGATGACGATGCGTGTAGAAATGATTGCGTCGCTGCCCGGTGCGGTGACGGCATCCTGAACGCGGTGCTTGGCACCCAGAGCTTTGAAAGCCCTTCGGTCACCGACCCCTTTGGGAATGAAGGAAATGTGTGTGACGACGGCGCGTCCTGCCCAGAGAGCTCCTGCGAAGTGGGCGACGACCCGTACGCGCCCGAGCACGGGATTTGTCAGGCCCTCGGGTTTGAGCGTGCCCTCGCAGTCGAATGGGGAAACGGCGCTGGCGTAAGCAACCCCGTCACGCTGCGAGCGTTCAACTGGGACTGTGTATCGTACCGTTGCATCGGTGGCCAGGCACCGGCGGTGGCACCCCCGTGCGAACCGTGGGAGATGCTGAACCGGATTGAATGCGAGGGCATCGTCGGCGAGCAGTGCGACCTGGGAGTCGACAATAGCAACGAGCCCGACGCCTGTCGTCCTGACACGTGCGTACTTCCGTTCTGTGGCGATGGGATTGTGGATTCCGATGAGGAATGTGACGACGCCAACAACAACAACGCCGATGGTTGCAGTAACAACTGCCTTCAACCGCAGTGCGGCGATGGCATCGTACAGGCGGGCGAGCAGTGCGACGACGGAGACGACATTGATGACAACGGGTGTCGCGATAATTGTCTGGTGCCGCGCTGCGGTGACAGCGTCGTGCAGGCGCTGGACGAGACATTTGTCCTGACCTCACCGCGGATCACCAATCCTTTTGGTGCCA
>JAGWVZ010000413.1 GCA_018970625.1 Myxococcales bacterium
TCAGCGTCGAGCACCGAATAGGTAATGCGAAAACTCATACCACCTCCAGGCTTTCAAGAATTCCGGCTCGCAGCATGGCCACCAGAGCATGCACTTCGTCGGGTGAAATCGTGAGGGGCGGCCCGAGCATGACCAGGTCACCGTCGATGCCGTTGGCCTGCCCCACATTGGGCCACACAATCAGTCCCTTTTCGAACAGGGTGTTCACCACTTTTTCGACAATCTTCTTCGAGCGGGCAAACGGCGCCTTCGTCGCCTTGTCAGCCACAAACTCCACGCCTGCCATTAACCCAACCCCCTGCACAGAGCCAACGTGCGGCAACGGCAGAATCTGCCGGCGCAACTCCTGTTGCAACAGGGCGCCCGTGGTACGAGCGTTTTCGACCAGATGATATTTCTCGATATAATCCAGCGTCGCAACGCCTGCTGCAGTAATGGTCGGCATCTGCATGTACGTCTGCGCGTGCATGAAATAGCCGGTGCCGCGCTTCATCTCATCGACATGCGTCGTCTTTACAAGCACTGCAGACGCCGGAACAATGCCGCCGCCAATCGCCTTGCCCATCACAAGAATATCGGGCTCAAAATCGTATAATTTACTTGCAAAGAAACTACCGGTACGCGCTGTTCCGCACAGTATTTCATCGGAGATCAGCAAAATACCGTACTTTCGGCAAACCTCAGAAATCGCCGGAAAATATCCCTTTGGTGGTACTGCAGCGCCTGCCGACGAACCAATCACCGGCTCGGCGATAAAGGCACCAATCGTCTCGGGGCCGACCTCCTGCAGCTTGCGGTCGAGCTCGTCGGCAAACCACTGCGCGCCATGCATATCGTAGTCATCAACCGGGCTGCGATACGGATACGGCGACGACACCGTGACCACTTCCGACAGCATGGGACCGTAATACTTCTTATAGTGCGGACGCCCTGAAATCGACAACGCGTACAGTGTATTGCCGTGATAACTTGGAATCCGGGCAACCACACGTCCGCGCTGCTGCTCGCCTCGCTCCACCCACAGCTGACGGGCGAATTTCAACGCTGCTTCGACCGCTTCGGAGCCCGAAGCCAGAAAAAATGCGCGGTCCAGACCTGCGGGAGCGTCAGCGGTCAGGCGTCGCGCGAGCGCTTCCGTGGGTTCGCTCGTAAACTGCGTGCCATTCACATAGCCCACCCTGATCATTTGCGCGTGAACAGCGTCGGCGACTTCGCGCACACCGTGTCCCAGACCCGCTACAAATGCGCCTGAGCTTCCGTCGAGGTACTTCTTGCCGTCCGTATCCCACAGCCAGACGCCTTCGCCGTGCGAAATGACCGGAAAACTCCGGACCAGATTACGCAATAAAACATGTCCTTCAGGATACGTAACACGACGCATGCGGGCAGCCATGGCCAGGGTATCGCGGCGCGAGATGCGCCCCGCGCGGCCACCGCTTAGCGTGCGCTCGCTGGCCCCGCAACCCCCATCACGTCCAGTTCATCCGGATTCGCACACATCCACACCACACACGCTTCTGCGGCAGAGACACACCCGCTGCGGCACGTTCAGGCGTCCCGATCCGATGCCTTTGTGAGCCCGACCTCGGGCGTAGCCATGACGTCAGAGCGCTGCTCGCCTTCTCGTTCAGACGCCGATGCGGCGCCTGGCACCGACGGCTCCGCTGGCACCGACACGGCTCCAGCATCGGGCACAGGACGCGGATTTCGTTTCCAGAGGCCGCCCTGCCCAAACTGCGCCCAGCCCCAACGGGCCCAGACCACACACCGCCACGCCACCCACAAAGCCCACAGCAACATGAGCGCATGCCAGACCCACAGCGGCAGCGACACCACCCAACCCTGCGGCAACTGCGACGCCACATTGTCGGCGTACCAGAACAGCGTGTTGTTGTTGGAGCCCGCACCCTGCACACCCATATCTGGCGGATACAGGCGCAGGCCATTTTCGATCGCCAGAATCAGGCTCACCATGGCCGCCGGGGTCGCCGCCACAATCAGCAGCTGTGAAAGATTGTGTTTATTCAACGACAACGAGGGGTTACGGCCTCTCCACGCTACCAGTTCGAGCCATCCGACGACGACCAGCAGCGCCATAAACTCCGTCTGGCAGGTCCCAAACGCCAACAGCAGCCAACCGCCGAAACCCATGCCGGGCACCCGGGAGAAACGACCCAGCAGTGCCGCCCCCAGAGCCAGCGCCAACAGATACTGCCAGAGCGTCACCACCGGACCCCACATCGGACCACCCGTCCAGAGCAGCCAGCGGTTCGTGGGCACGTTGTACTCAATGGTCACGTTCGCCGCGCCGCTACCAAGCGACACCATCGGTGTACGATCCATTACGCTCGGCTCGACGTCCTGCCGCCAGCGAACCAGCACGTTGTGCGTACCCGGATCGACCGTGAACCGCACGGCACCGTCAATGGGCGTAACAGGCACCGGCACGCCATCCATCTCGAATGCCTGGATGCGTGCATCGGCTGGAATCTGCAGCGTCTGTTCGCCGCCCTGCGACGACCGGAACGAGAACGTCAGCGTCGAATCGCGCAACGAATTACCGCCGCTTACGCTCAGGCGTGCGTCGTCAATGGTGGCCCATGCGCCCACCACCGGCGTCGGACGCGAAAACGCCACCGTCACTGTTTCTCCCGGCCACGGACGCCACGACGGCCGCCACACACTTCCGGCGACATCGGGCGCCATGTGCTGTACCGGAGGCAAACCGCTGTATTCACAATGGAAAACAGGGGAGCAATTCAGCGTCCACACCTCGGTCCACGTCGCTCCCTCCGGCGACACCAGCGTCAGCTCAGTAACCTCGACCAGCGTCGAATCCCAACGGGCTTCGGTCGCCTGCGGTCCCATCTGCACCTGCGCCACCCCGTCAGTGACGATAATCCCGGGCGTCGTCACCGACTCACCCGGCAGCAGCGGTACCTGCACCAGCACCGCCGCACCGGTCGGCGAGCGACGAACGAGCCGGCTGTGCACCGCCCACGGCACACCGATATCGAGCTCGCGGTGAACCTCCGTCAGCGCAGGCAGCGTCGACCGTTCGATCTCCTCATTACCCCCACGCTCTATGGGCGTGCTCCGGGCCAGCTCAATGCTCGTGGGAGGCTCGGCATCAGCCCGATAACCGGCGACCGTCCAGCCGTCCGCATTCACCGTGAGGCGACGCGGCACCGAACCAAAAGCCAGCGACATGGAGTCGCGCGCCGGACCAGAAATCCGAACCGTCGAAATGCCCTCCGGCACCACCAGCAGCCAGTGACCAGTACCCGAATTGCGACGCATCGACACCACATCCAGACCGTTCACCGCCACCATCGTCGGCGTCCAGACCGAGTCAGGACCGGGCAGCGCTACAACACCCATCTTCGTGGCGTGCACCTCGAGCTCCATGTCGAGGCCGGCAGGTCCGGCGGTCACGACCATTGCATTCACCTGTGCACACGGGCCGTTACACACGGTCTCTGCCAGAAGACGATCCCGAAGCGTGTCCAGCACCGAAGTCGGTGGCCAGGTCTCTTGCGCGTGCGCCGTCGCCGGCAGCAGCGCGGGCAGTAACGCCACACCAATCGCGAGCATCAGGGCGGGTATGTGCAGGGCGGTGGTCAAACCAGCCGTCACGCTCACGCCTGAGTCAGGCGCAGTGGCCGAGGTTGGGGCGGTCGAAGTCGGAGTGCTGTTGCCGGGATCCGCGCCGGACTGGGCAGAACCACCGCCCTGCTTCAGTGTGCGGCGAAGCAGCAGCAAGGCCAGCGCAAACACGCCCAGGGCACGCGCCAGACCAATCAGTGAGGTCCAGAGAGGCGAGAGTAGCCAGAATCGAATTGTGGTGTTTTCGGACACCGGACCGTTCCAGTGCAGGCTGGCCGAACGCCAGCTCCAGCGAGGCAGACCCGGACCCGTCTGAATAACCTCGGAGGGGTCAATCTGTGACGACCGGGGGATGTCAGAGTCCGAGCCCAG
>JAGWVZ010000414.1 GCA_018970625.1 Myxococcales bacterium
GGGCGTGTCGCCGGGCAATGGTACGGGCCACCAGCGCACCAATGGTGCCTGCTACCAGTTTCAGGACGGTAATTTCTGGCTGCGAAAACGCGCGATGCAGGCCATAGTTGAGCTTTCGACGCCGATTCACGAGCTCGATCGCCCCGATGATGCGGTCATCGTCCATGAGCGGAACGGCGAGCATCGACGCCACATTGACCCCTTGAAAACGCGGCTCCGTGTGCACCGCGTAGTCCCCGGTCGTCATCGACAACATGGAAGGCGAGTTGATCAGGGCTTCTTTTCCGGTGAGCATGACCTCGTCGCGAACGGACGTCTCCCAGACGCGTGGACCGGCCTGAAACCCGGTCGGCGACTGCGGATTCTCAACCCAGGCGTATTCCGCTGTCCTGCCAGAGTCTACGAGCGTCAACCCAACCGCCTTGCAGGAAAAAGTACGACCCAGCCGAGTGGCGATGCTCTCGACCACTTCATCGAGGTTATCGGCTTCGAAGATGGCCTGCTGCAGCTCATACAGCAGGTTCAGATTGGCGATACGGGCCGTGAGCTCGTTCTGGGTCTCGGTGAGCAACAACTGCCGATCCAGCAGGGCGGCGTGATTTTCAGCGGCTTCCAGTCGAATGGCGATCGTTGAAGCTACCGAACTTAGCACCGCCTCATCGGCAACAGTAAAGTACCCGTTCATTTTGTTGATGATTTGCACAACACCAAGAATGTTCTTCTGACTGTCGCGCAGGGGCTGACACAGAACGGAACCCGTTCGGAACCCCGACTGCGAATCAAAGGCACGCTGAAAACGAGGGTCCTTGTAGGCGTCCTTGACGTTGACGGTATTGCCATGCAGCGCCACCCAGCCGGCGATGCCTTCTCCCATTCGCAGGCGAATCTCGTGACGCTGGTGGCGGTCGCCAATCCATGTGGTGATGTGCTGTTTGTCGGTCTCCATAATGAACAGCGCCGATGCCTCGGCCTGCAGCATCTGCTTGAGGGGCTCGACCACCTGATCCACGATTTCCTGCGTGTTGAGTGGCCGAGCAAGCAGCGCGTTGATCTCGGACATCCACGCCAGCTGCCCTTCCACCAGCGAACGCTCGCGCCGCTCGGTCTCGATTTCGGCGCGCAACTGCTCTACCTGCCGGCGCAACGTGGCCGCTTCATCATTCGCGCGGGCATCGGCTGCCAGGGGCGCGCCAGGTGCGTCTGTCAAAGTCGACATCGCCTGTCTCGCTGAGCCGTACAGGCGCCACAATGGTCGCCCTGTGCGTCACCTACCACGCCGCTCGGCTCATCGTCCATTGCCAAGTTGCGCCCTATGCCTTCAGCTCGGCCCAGTTTCGGCCATGCGCCAGGTCAACCGTCAATGGAACGCGCAGTGGCCAGACGCTCTGCATCTCGTTCCGGATCAGCTCACTGGCCGCCGTGAGCTCGTCGGGGGGGACCTCAAACACAAGCTCATCGTGAACCTGTAGCAACATCCGGGTCTGAAGTCGTTCGGCCCGCAGTCGGCGCGCGATATTCACCATCGCGATCTTGATGAGGTCTGCGGCTGACCCCTGAATCGGCGTGTTCTGGGCCAGTCGTTCACCCAGCGCCACGTTTCGAGCCTGACCAGACTGTAACTCTGGAACCGGGCGACGCCGCCCGGTAATGGTCTCGGCGTACCCAAGGCGCCGAGCGGCCTCGATCTGCGTATCAAACCATGTACGTACGCCTGACACGCGCTGAAAATATTGCTCGATATAGGCGCGGGCGACCTCACGAGGAATTCCAAGTTCCCCCGCCAGTCGATTGGCTCCCATGCCATAAATAATTCCGAAATTGATCGTCTTTGCCGCCGAGCGTTGGGTGGACGTCACGTCGGCCAGCGCAACGCCAAATACCTCCGACGCTGTCCTGCGGTGAATGTCTTCGCCCTTCTGAAACGCATCCAGCCACGTGGGCTCACCAGACAGATGAGCCAGCACACGCAGCTCAATCTGCGAATAATCGCCCCCTACCAGGTACCAGCCATCCTGCGGAATAAAGGCATGACGTATGCGTCGCCCTTCCACAGTACGAATGGGAATATTCTGAAGATTCGGATTGGAGCTCGACAGCCGTCCAGTCGCTGCCACAGCCTGATTGAATGAGGTATGAACACGACCCGTGTCGGGGCGAACCAGTCTCGGCAACGCATCCACATACGTCGACAACAGCTTCGAGAGTTCACGGTATCGGGTAATGAGCCTTGGCAGCGGGTGCAGCTCGGCGAGCTGGTCCAGCACCTCCTGATCCGTGCTGGGACCCGTCTTGGTCTTTTTGACGACAGGCAGTTGCAGCTTGTCGAACAGAACGCTGGCCAGTTGTTTGGGCGAATGAATCGTGAACGTAGTGCCAGCGGCGTTGTACACGTCGTGCTCGGCTCGCTGGATGCGTTCCTGAAATTCGGCTGAAAGGCCTGCCAGATAGGGGAGGTCCACCCGAATTCCCGTGGTTTCCATGCCTGCCAATACCTGCGTCAGTGGAATCTCCACGTCCGTCAGCAGCGCACGCATGGCCGAGGTCTCAAGCGCCGTATGGAACAGAGAACCCAACCGCAAGGTCACATCCGCATCTTCCGCTGCATATTGAGTCGCCTCATCAATCGACACCTGGTCAAACGATTTCTGGTCTTTGCCCGAACCCGCCACGTCTTCAAATCCGATGGTGCGGTGGCCCAGATATTCCTGCGCCAGTGCATCCAGCCCGTAACGACGTTTATTGGGGTCCAGCAGATAAGCGGCCAGCATGGTGTCCATGGTTACGCCCGACAGCTGAATGCCAGCGCGCGCAAACACCGCTATTTCATATTTCGAGTGTTGCGCGGTCTTGGCAATCGCAGCGTCTTCGAGCAGGGGTTTGAGCATCTGCAACGCCACATCGCGTGGAATCTGCGGCGTAAACAGGTCGGCACGATGCGCGACCGGTACATACACCGCCGCGCCCGGTCTCCATGCCAGTGCGATGCCGACAATATCGGCGTCCAGAGGCTCGACGGACGTCGTCTCCAAATCCACGGCGAACGCGCCAGCCTGACGAATCTCATCGATCACCGACTGCAGAGCAGCGACGCTGGACACGGTCTGATAATCGAATTCAGAGGCCGTGCTCAGCGCTACCTGACGCGAAGACTCTGGAAAAAGCTCCCGCAGCTGACTGCGGAATCGGTGAAAATCCAGCTCGGTGCAGAGGGCATCGAACGCGGGAAAATCAGGCGGAGACAGCCGAAACGCCTCCAGGTCAAAGTCGATCGGAACCGAATCACACACCGTGGCAAGCTCTCGACTTAACAAGGCCTGCTCGGCATACGTCGTCAGATTTTCGCGGCGACGGGCGCCGCTGACATTCCCCAGGTTGGCCAGCAATTGCTCGAGACTACCAAACTCGGCGATCAATTGCCCGGCCGTCTTTTCGCCGATGCCGGGTACACCGGGAATATTGTCCGATGAATCTCCGGCGAGGCCGAGCACATCGGGAACCAGCGCCGGCAGCACCTGAAAGCGTTCCACCACCGCGGCGATGTCCACGGTCCTGTCACGCATGGAGTCATACAGTGTCGTGTGCTCGTCCACCAATTGGCACAGGTCCTTGTCTCCGGTGAGCACCACGATGTCCATGCCCGTCCGGCTGCCATGCCTGCACAGCGTCGCGATCGCGTCATCGGCTTCAAATCCGGCAACACTGACCACCGGAATGTTGAGGGAACGCACGATTCGGGGAAACCAGGGAAACTGAGGCACCAGCTCTTCCGGCGGCTCGGAACGGTTGGCCTTGTACGCCGGGTAACGTTCGTTGCGAAAGGTGGGGCCCGACGGGTCAAAGGCCACCACGAGAAAGTCCGGGCGTTTGTCCCGAATCACGTTGAGCAGCATGCTGGTGAACGCGAAGAGGCCGTTGGTAGGCATTCCCGACGAATTGTTCATGCCGCGGATCGCATGGAAAGCCCGGAATACGTA
>JAGWVZ010000415.1 GCA_018970625.1 Myxococcales bacterium
ATCCGCGCCGACAGGGCGGCGAAGAAGGTCTCGAGCGTCGTGGAGGCCGTAACACTCACGGGATCACCGAGTTGTTCACCGTTGGGGAACCGCTCGTCGGAACCTCGATGCCGTTGGCGAACGGAGCAAAGAATCGCTCCGTGTAGGACAGAACCGACGAGGCGTAGTTGTTGGTCACCTGAACGGTCATCCGGTCACCGATGCGCCAGTCCGTGCCGCCGCCGATGATCTGAAAGAACTGCCCGTTCGTGCCCTGCTGTGGAGGTGCGAAGAGGAACATACAGTCCACGGCAACGGTCACGCCTGCATCGACATTGCGGGTAAGGAACACAATCATCGTTTCCTGCGGCGCAGTCCACGAGTGCTGATAGGAGCCGGAATACAGCGTCCAAGTCGATCCCGCCGTGTTGATGGCAGCAGCGGTCGCGGTCACCGTCGCGTAGCCCGTTCCGCTGCTCGTCTGCAACTCAAGTTCGACATCAGCCGTCGCCGTCCCCGATACTCGCCGTGCCCAAAATCCGAACACCACACGCTTCCCCGGCCCGATTGCTGTCGTGCCCCCGATCTGCTGCGTCATCACCACAGGCCCGAGGCTGTTTTGAATCAACAGCGCGGACGAGTTCCGAAGGGGGTTCGCGGTGTATTGCGCGATGTAACTGGTCGGCATTGAAAGCGTCCATCCATTGGGCGCGCTGCTCGTCCAATTCTCGAACGAACCGTTCGTGAGGATATTTTGGTTCGTGTAATCCGAGGAGACCATCGTGGTGTTCAGGCCGGTTCCGCCGGGCCACTGGCTATCTGTGATGCTCGGGTAGGGAGTGCTTCCGGTCACACGGAACACCTCGCTGCCCGCCACCGATCCGGTGGTCGTATCGCTGATGCACTCAAACTGGAGCGTATCGATGCGAGACATCTGCGAGGGGCTCGTGTTGAACACGACGGTTCCGGTTCCGGTTCCGGTGCGAGAGACAGCACCAATCGTCACCGTGTTTTGCAGCAGCGAAGTGCTGCCGGAGCGCATCTGACGAACCAGTTCCCGCATGGCCGGAAGCGTCTGCTTCGGGATGTTCGCGTTGTCCGTGTTCACCATCTCCGTGAGCGTCTTCACGCCGCCCTGCACCGCCGCGCTGATGGTTGCGTCTGTGCTGTTGTAGATCGACAGGAACCGCTGAAGCAGAGGCGTGTACATATACCGAGTCGCCGCCGTGTACTGCGCGTCGAGGTTGGTCACGCGGGTGACAATGCCCGCCCGCGCGTCGAGCTGCGTCTTGGCAATGCCGAAATGCCCGCCGAGGCGGTTGTAGAGCGTGGTGAGCGAGACGGTCATCGGTGCATCCCCATCTTGAGTTCCTGAATCAACTGCTGCGCCGTGGGCGCGGCGTTCGTGTCCATCGCGAACAGCGAGCGGTTCAGTTCAGCCGAGGCTTCCTTGCTGCCAAACGCCGTGCCGATTGCGAGCATCAGCGGGGTCGCGCGCCATCCATGCACCATTCGCATATTCATCATGCAACCCATCGCAATCTCCGGCGGCATGGCATAGGGGGACACGCCGTAAACAGCCATGAAGAGGCTTACGGCGCGAGCGCTTTTCCCAAGTCGCGGAGTTTCATGCTGACCCGCAGGCCGATGGCAAGAGCCTCCGCGTCCGTGACCGCGCTTGCCTGATCCTTCGGGCGCAGGCAACGCTTCACGATCTCGATGAGCTGCGCGTTCGTCGGCTCCGGCGTACCCGTCAGGGCGATCTCTGCCATGACGAGCAGGCCGTCGATCTGGAACTGCACCTCGCCGACTTGGACGCTGATGTTGAAATCGTCGTTGTTCATGCGGCCATCCTACGGTCAAGAGGTCGAGCGCGTGTAGATGCTGGCACCAGTCGTTCCCGGCAAGATCTCGAACTTGAAACCCGCTCGGGTCGGCTTGTTGCCGATGTCCTTCACCGTCGTGGTGATGAGCCGACACCGATCCACGGTGTAGTGCGGTGCGCTCGTGATGTCGGAATCGACCTTCAGGGCGACAAGAAGCGCACCCGATGGGTCGTAGGCGAGCGATCCGACCTTGGGGAAGTAGAAGGTGTTCGCCGTGCTTGTGCTCTGACCATCCACCCGCTGAAGCAGCGAAGCCAACTGGTCAGGGTCATAGGTGACCATCGTGAAGTTCACGAACGCCCGTGCGCCCATCAGGATCGCGTCGGCGGGGTTGATGCCGAACTCGTTCGTGAAAACATCGTTGTACTGGTACTCGATGTCGATGCTGAACAGATCGTCGTTATCGGTTCGACCGAGTTCGTTTGCCGGAGTCGTTCCGGCGTTGCCCCACAAGATCTTGTGCGGGCCTGTCACATTCAGGATCACGGGCATGGAAGTCCTCCGATGGGATACTCTAACGCGCTCCGAGGGCGCGAGCGATAGCCCGTGCCACCTCTCGGCGGGCCGTTTGCGGCATGGCGAAGATCGGGCGGGCGGGCACGGTCACGCCGTTCCGCGCGAGCGCGTACTCGCCGCGCTTCATGGCCTTGGGGTCACGCCGCACCGCGCCACGGGTGAACGGGATGAAGTTCGGCCCGCTCGTCTTGAAGCCGTGTTGATGAAACACAGACAGGATCGAGCCCTGCAAGGTCATGCGAATGCCGTTCCCGGTCGCGGTCGTTTCGGCGGTCAGCGAACGGTACAGGTCGCCCGTGTCCTTCAGCGGCACGCCGCCCTTGCGGTAGTGGTCGATGGTGCGTTTCTTCTTGCCCTTGCCGATGGTCACCTTGGCCGTGTCAGCCCACAGGGCCGCGTAGCCGCCGACATCCTTGCCTCGGGAGTCGATCCGGGCCTGCGCCTGCTTCACGAGGATGCGAGCCACCTCGGAGGCTTGTAGACGCTTCAGGAGCCTCGCGCGAAGATCCATCAGTACGCCTGCGTGCGACGGGTCGGGAAGAAGGTGCTGTCTGCGTTCATCGCAAGGCTACCCCGCGTGCTTGAGGTAATCACCTGAACGGTGGCCGTGCCGCTGTCGCGCTTGGCATCGACCGCGAACACCCGCTTGCCGTCCCGAAGGTCGCCAAGGGTCGCCTGCGCCCGGTTGGCCTTCGCCTTGACGCTCTCGGGGACATCGCCGCCGCGCCGCTCGAACAGGAAGCAGAGGGCCAAGTCGGCCACGAGGCCGCGCAGCATCCCGTTCCCGTCCGTCCCGAGCGTCTCAATCTCGGCTACGGTGTAGGCGTTCGACCGGGTGGCCGCGCTCGCGACCTCCTCCCCGGCCCGGAGCAGAGCTTCCGTGATGATCGTGGACGAGGCCACGGTGCCATCCGAGTTCGTATCGGATGCCAGTTCAGCGAGCAGCCTCGCGTCCGCATAGAGCGCGAAGTTGCTGTTCGACAGGAGTTGCGCCATCGGCATAGGTCAATCCTCCAAGAAAGAGGGCCGCCCGGTGGTTAGCCGAGCGGCCCGTGAGTTGCTGCCGTTAGGGCCGCGATCAGTTGTTCGCGTCGGCGATGTACAGACCGGACAGCGGGGCGGTCAGAACCACCGCGCTGTTGTCGGTCACGCTGCCACGAACGCGACGGTTCCACGGATCGTCGAGGGTCTCGACGGTCATGTCCTCGTAGGCGAACACGGTGGCCGTCGAGAACGACGGGCCTTCGTTGCCCACGAGACCGCCTGGACGGCTGACGAACACCATGCCGGGCGCGCTGCTGTCGCCGTAGAAGAAGCCACGCGACGGGCTGCTGTTGCCCTTGCGGGTCGTGACGCGCACCGTGTCATCGACCACCACTCCACCGAGACCGAAGAGGGTCTGCGGCAGGCCGTAGGCGGCGAAGGTGTCATCGCCCTTCAGGAAGTTCAGCGCGTGCGGGGTGTTCTTGATGTAATCGCGAACGCCGTCGTTCGTCGCCATGATGCGGGCCGTGGTCGGATTCACAATCAGGATGATGTCCTTCGAGGACACCACGCCGACGGTGTTCTGCACGATCTTCTCGATGGCAGC
>JAGWVZ010000416.1 GCA_018970625.1 Myxococcales bacterium
CCAGCTGCTGCTGCAGTTGCCACCAATCCGCGCTCATCCGTCGATCCAGAATGAGCGGATGAACAAAAACAGAAACCCAGCCATTGCGAACCAGAACACCGCCACGTCGCCCGGGTGCAAGCGCTCCTTGCGGTCGCGCATGATTCGGCGCTGTCTCATGGCAGCCACCACGCGACCATGAGTGCGATGTAAACCAGCACCACGGCGATGAAGAACCAGGCCGTAGTCCTGACGCTGACGCGGTCGGTCACGTCGTCGAACCAGTCGCGTTCGTTCATGCCGCCTCCGCTTGACGCTGAGCGCGGTCGTCGATGACGCGCACCACGTGCTTGCGCAGCAGGCGCACGGCCATCAGCAGGTTGAACACGAGCTCGTCACGCGTCGGCGAGAACGGGTTACCCGTGACTTGAAGCGGCTTGGTGATGTCGCGCCACGCCTGCTCGGTCTCAAGCGCCTGCGCACGCGACAGCAGGGTCATCAACCAGTCTGTGGACTGCGCGTCGCACTGGATCGCGTCCAGCACGGTCGCGTCGTCAAGCATGAGCTGCCGGAAGAACCGCTCCGCACGCTGCTCGGTGCGCTCGCGGGATAACTCGGTGATGCGGCCGGCCGGTGCGGCGTCCAGCATTTCCTCGGTGATTTCCAACATGGCTGCGCTCCTCAGAACGGGGCCGGTTCGGCACCGGCGGGGTAGGCGGGCTTGGGCTGCTTGGCGGGGACCATCTGCCACTTGCCTCGGCGGCAGATCCACCGGGGAAAGGGCCAGCATTCGGGCGGGGTCATGTCTGCATCCTCCTGTCAGGCGCTGTGGGTCAGCGCATGAGGAGCATCCTACCGAGAACGGTAGGTTACGTCAACCGCATTCGGTAGGGCGAGGGCAAAAAAATACCGGGTGTGGTGGCCCGGTTCTTGCGGTGGTGGTGGTGGTGGTGGTGGTGCAGGAAATGCTTAGGCTGCCAACTGCTTTGCTGCCTCGCGCATGCGCTCGATCTTGGCCGCCTCGTTTTGGGTCAGCGGGGCGATTGGCAGGTCGTCTGGGTCCAAATCCACCACCAGCAGCTGCCACGGCTCAAGGTCAAAACACGCAGCAACCTTCTCCAAAACGTCTAAACCGACGGAAGTTCGCTGCTCCTTGATTCGAGTGGCGCTGCCTGGGCCGATTCCGGCCTCGCGGGCGAGCCTGGACAAGTTTTCGCCGTGCCAACGCTTGCGCATCAGAGCGCTGACGTTGTTCCACAACACGGTCTTCGAGTCGACGGGAGCCATTCCCAGAGGGTAGACCCGCAGCCCCACCATGTGCGGTTGACATGGCCTACCACATCCGGTAGGGTTGTCGCCATGGACATCATCGACACCCTTGATTGGCTGCGGGGCATGCCAACCCGCGAACTGCGCCGCGTGGCCGCTGGCAGCGGCGTCTCTTTCTACACGCTCCACAAGATCTCCAGCGGCGTGACCGCTGATCCCGGTGTGCTGACGTTGAAGCGGGTGGCCGAGTACCGGGCCACGCTCCGCGAAGCCGAGGCCGCCTGATGAGCTCCTCCTGGTCGCCTAGCCGCGGCCCTTCCGCCCGCTCCCGGCTCACGCCGGGGCGGGCTTTTTTTCACTCCATAGACCGACAACAAGCCGGCAACAACAAACGGGTCGAACATGCGCGAGTGGTGCACTGTGACAGATGAGAAGTTGATCGAACGCATCGAATTCCGGCTTGGTCCGACCATGTTCGCTGACCTCTCTCGTTTGGCTTGCGCCGACGATAGATCCGTTGGCGAATACGTGCGGCATCTATGTGCCGTGCACTTATATGGAAGCGTCAGGGTAACGAACGGCGATGGATCGCGCTGACCAATCAAGTGCGACAGTGTCGGTCATGACACGCGCCGAAGCCCTGCAGGCGGCCATCCAAGCGTTGCAAAACCTGCAGCGTGTATGACGACCTCACGACGGCACGCGTGGCCATGCAGGCTGTGATGCAGCTGCGGACATGCAAGTGAGCTCACCTCCCGCGCTCTACGTCGTCCCGACGGCCGAGCGCTCCGTCGTTGGTAGCCTGCTGCAGCAGCCGCAGGACTTGGCCGCAGTGCGACGCGTGGTCGGCCCCGGCGCGTTTGAAGACCCGATGCTGTCGCTGGTCTATCAGGTCATCATCGACGTCGAGGAGTCGGGCGAAGAGGTCAACGTGCTGACCGTGGCCGAGCGCATCGAGCGCAACGGCCAGCAAGGGCAGGCACCGCTGCAGGAGCTATTGCGGCTTATCGACGACATCGTGCCGGTCAACGCCGTGTCCTACGCGTCGGTCGTGCGCCGCAACCACGAGCGCAGTCTGCTGGCCCGCCTCGGTCAGCGGCTGATGGACGTGTCGCAGACGGCCACCAATCCGGCCGACGTCGCTGCGCTGGCCATCGACTACGCCAAGCGGGTCGTCAGCAAGCTCGAGACCCGCAACCCGGTGCTCAGCATCGAGCAGCTGGCGGCAGCGGATGCCGCAACGACCTGGGCGGTGAAGGGCGTCATTCAGGCCAACAGCGTGGGCATGCTGTTCGGCGCCTCGGGGTCATTCAAGAGCTTCGTCGCCCTCGACTACGCGCTGCATCGCGCCTACGGGATGCCGTGGCTGGGCAGGAAGACGGCCAAGGGCCTGCCGATCTATCTGGCGGCCGAAGGTGGCGCCGGCCTGATGCGGCGCATCGCGGCCTGGCACAAGGCCCGAAACATGGACTGGCGGCAGTGCCCGATGCGGGTGGTGATCCAGCCGATGCAGTTTGGGGCGGACGCACGGCAGCTGCGCGAGGCCATCGACGCAGCCGGCATCCAGCCCACGGACATCGTCATCGACACCATGTCGCAGACGTTCGTGGGCGAGGAGAACTCCAGCACCGAGGTCGCACGCTATCTGGCGGCCCTGGGGAGCGATCTGCGGGCCCCGTACAGCGCGACGGTACTGGTGGTCCACCACGTCGGCCACAGCGCCACAGAGCGGCCCAGAGGGTCGTCAGCGATCCTCGCCAACGTCGACTGGATGCTGGCCTGCTACCGCGACGAGAAGGAGATGGTGGCCACGATCGAGGCCATGAAGAACAAGGACGGTGCGGTGCAGGGTCCGTGGTCGTTTCGCTTGGATGCCGTGTCGCTGGGCGTCGACGACGATGGCGACGAAATCAACAGCCTGGCCGCCCGACACATCACTGGCGCCGCCGAGATCATCAACGCCGCCAGCAACAGCACGCGGCCGTCCGCGCTTGTCAGACTGCTTGAGGCCATCGGCAACGGTGCGCCGCAAGAGGAAGTGCGCCAGCGTTTCTACGCGTCCATGCCGGAGGCCGAGACCGACGCCCGTCGGCAGGCATTTTTCCGCGCTCTGAACCGTGCGTTGGGGCAAAACCTCGTGGTTCGTGACCACGATTGGCTGGAAAAGAAGGCGTGACATCAGCGATGCAGAACCGTGACATTTACCCCGGGATGCGTGACACAAGCGTGACGCGTGACAGGCTCGCGCGCGCGCGCTTAAGGAAAAACGTGACATGTCACGGCATGTCAACCGTGACACATGACCGTGACACATGGACGTCCGTGACACCGGCCTTGAGGGCCGGCATCACGGCCTTGGCGTGACGTGATGGAGTCGGTGCAGATGACCGTGGTCAACCAAGCCGGCGAGCGCCCGGTGCGGGTGCGGGTTGTCGACGGGTGGGTGGTGCTGCGGTCAGCGGATGCCGAGTGGCGGGTGCCGGCGGATCTGGCCGACGGGGCGACGCTGTGGACCGAGGGCACCCGGCCGTGGGCGGATGGGATCGAGAAGGCAGCGGTGCCGCCGCTGCCGGTGAAACAGGAGACGAGACGTTGAGCACGGCCAAGAACATCCTGCGGACCATCAACCTGCTGACTCGAGGCCACCAGCACAGCAGCCTGACGCTGTCGCAGCGCCTGCCGTGCTGCCGTGCGGCAGCGTGCAAGGTG
>JAGWVZ010000417.1 GCA_018970625.1 Myxococcales bacterium
ACCCCTGCCACCCCGGACTGCAAGCGCTACCCCGTTCACTCACGGTTGTGTGTTCCCAACGATGGCGTGAAAGCCAATTCGCCAGCGTCGCGCTCCTGACTGCGGTTGCACTCCGGAGGGAAGAGCATCCAGCGTCTGATACTCGAAATCCGTCTCGTCCGGATGCGTCAAGGCTCCGTGAAGAACGTTTGCCGCCAGCAGCGCGAAGAAGGCGATCCCGGTGCCGACTTGAGCCCTCTGTCGGCGCTGTGCAAGGCCTGGATCGGCATAATAACCGGCAGCATCGCGCGATGCCTCATTCGCGATGTAGAGCCACGCACTGGCGATCCCCAGAGCAGCTTCCCCAAGCAGGTACACGGTCCCCTCAATGTCTCGGTCCTGAGTAAAGAAACCATAGCCAAGTGGCAGCGCTGAAACGAGTCGCGACTGACGAGTCGAGCTGCGCACCAGATAAATGGTGTCCCCCGATGACGCCGCGGGGGTGCTCACCTCCAGCGAAGCCGCGTTCTCGCTTCGCACTCGCTCAAAAAACGCGATGACCTGCGCGGGAAACAAGAGACGGTCCAGTGTGTGGTTCGAGTCCAGACGCAACAGCTCCAGAAAACAGGCGTACGCCAGCTCTTCGTTCTCTTCGTAATATGCCGCAGAGCCCAGCCTCGACCAGGCATGCACGAGCACACTCTGCTCCGCCGGCGGTGGACTCGGCAGCAGCCGACTCTCCAGCACACGAATCACCAGATCGTAATCGCCGAACACCCAGGCATCATCCGCGAACTGCAGGGCATCCGGGAAGGAATTGAACGCGGGCAGGTTCGGGGCCCCTTCCGCCGCAGAGCCCGACGGCAGCGCTGGCTCCTGACAGAGGGCAAACGGCGCGGACAGATGTATTGGCAGCAACACCCCCACCAGCAACGCCCTGCGAATTGTCCGTTTCCAGAAACCAGACATGTGTTTCCGACCTGCGATTGGAAGCCACGCCCTGTGTCGCACACTGTGTGCTGGCCGTCCAGACTGCAACGGCTGTCCGTAGGGCCCGGGGTGGCAGGCCGCGCTGCGGGTGCGTTGCCTTTCGCGTGCCTTCGGTGTGGTGCCGAGTGGTGGTGCCGCCGCGATAAATGCGAGACGCCGCAGTCAGAATGGCGCCGTGATGGTCACGCGCGACCCCGGTGTCAGTTCGACGCGCTGCTCAAACGCCGCACCGGCCCGGTCTGAACGCACCACCCGAACCCTGACTTCATCGGACGTGCTGTAGCCCGTGAACGGCCACGAAATCGGTTGATTCGTATCGCCCACGTACTCGTCTTCGATGAACACACTGGCGGGCGCGTCGCTCCCCACGATGAGACGGGCCACGGGCAGCGGCACCCGAAGCGTTACAGTGGTAGGACGGCCTTCCACCACTCGAAACGATTGCCGAACCTGTGCGTCCGGCAGCCCCTCCAGATTGGCCACCAGTTCGTGTTCCCCCGCAGGAAGGTCTATCCCTGACCGGTTCAACGTTACGGCCTGACCATAGCCGGTGCCATCGATTCGCACCTGAGCTCCCGGTGGAAAGATGCGAAACGAGACGTGTGTCGTGATCGCCGCTGTTGAAACCTCCTCCGACGTCGGCAACGGAACGGTGGCGGGGTTGTCCGGGATGACGTTGACTGCTTCGGATGCCGCAGACCGCACCTCGGTTACAGCCTCTGTGGATGTCGGAGTGCTGGGTGACGCCTCGGCCAGATCCACCGCGCGCACGAGCGTTCCGGCGCCCAGGGACCGCCCCTGCTCCTTCGAAGTTGCCTGCTCCAGAGATCTCTGCAACGAGCCCTGCACGCGCAACATGGACTCAGTGACTGTCTCACGCAGTACCTGTTGACGCGCGCCTTCCTCCATATTCCAACGGGCAACGATTCGCTGCAGCAGCAGGGCGGTGTTACGCCCTGTGGTCTGCGCCAGCTCGGCCGCTTGCGTACGCGCCTGCTGTTGCTGGTGTCTACCGTAAATCAGGGCGCTGCCCGACGCAGCGAGCACCGCCAGCGTGATTGCGACGGTGACCAGTAGCTCGCGTCGCTTTGAACGGCGTCGCATTCGGGAGAGCAACTCCAGCGTCTGCGCGTCATCGGGGACGAACGCCAGCAGACGGTCGCAGATCCGCATGGCTGCCGCCAGCTGTCCAAGCTTCACATGGACCTGAGCACGCTGCCGCAGTATTTCTGTCAGTCGACCGGTCGCAGCGGACTCAAAGCCATCTGGATCAAGGAAGAACTCCGGGAGGGTGACGTTCGCGAATCCCGAACGCCGCAACACTTCGTCGATATCGCGCAGCAACAGGTCCACCGACTCATACCGTTGCGCGGGATCCCGTGCCAGACAGCGTCGAATGATCGCGGTGATTTCCTGAGATACGCGGTCGTTGAGACGATCGGGCGGCGTGTATTTTCCTGCGAGGACGGCGTTGAGAATCACTGCCGGATTTCGACCATCGAACGGCAGGTGACCTGTGATGACGAAGTAAAGAATCGTGCCAAAAGCGAAGATGTCGGCCCGATGGTCGATCGGCTGGCCCTCAATGAGCTCGGGGCTCATGTGCGCTGGCGAACCCAGGATCGCGCCGGTGTGGGTGAGCTTCTGGCCATCCAGAATTCTGGCCAGGCCAAAATCCATCAGTTTGGGTACGCCCGCCTTGCTGACCATGATGTTTTCTGGCTTCAGGTCGCGGTGAATCACGCCGCTGGCGTGGGCATGCGCCAACGCTGCTGCGATTGGCCTAACCAGCATCAGCCCCGTCTCTGGCACCCTGGGCAGGCGAGTCTCCACAAGATCACGCAACGTGGAGCCATCGATCAACTCGGTTGCAATGTACTGCACCTGCGACTGCGGCGTCGAAAAGCCATACACCTGCAGGATGTTGGGGTGCTGAAGTTTGGCGACGGCCTGTGCCTCTCGCTCGAACCGGATCCGGTTTTCTTCACGGGAAGAGATGTGGTCGTGCAACACCTTCAGAGCGACCTCCCGACGGAGTCGCGTGTCGAGCGCCCGGTAAACCGTGGCCATGCCACCGCTGCCAAGCACGCCCTGAATGATGTAGTTGTCGACCTGCCGGGAATCCATGGAGTCTGGCTTGAGTGTCAGAGGAACAAACGGGCTCTTGTTTGCACTACACCGTGTGATTTATGAATAGCCCGAAGCAAGCCCCGTTCGCTTCATTCATTCTGTCGCCCATAATCCACGTGAGCTCATGCTGCAACGCTCCCTCCTGACATGCCTTGTGCCTCCTCTCGCTCTGCTCGTTGCGGTCACTGTTTCCTGTCAGGCACCGGCACCTGCTGCGCCAGCAGGAGGGTCGGCTGCCGCGGTTGACGGCACCCAGACGCCGGCTGCGAATGGTTCTGCGCCAGCCGCGCAGGAAGCGAGCGCTCCCGCGACCGAAGTCGCATCGCACGTGATTGAGACCTCCGTGGATTCTGTCGATGGTCGACGCTGGCTTGTCGCCCGCATCACCCCTGGCGAGGGCTACCATTGCAACATGGAATACCCAGCCTGGGCTGTGGTTGTTGGCGCTGATGCACCTGCGGCCGCCGGAGTTCGGCAGGGGAAGGACGATGCGACCGAGTTCACCGAAAGTGCCGTCACCTTCCGTATCCCGCTCGATTCCCCCGAAGCGTCGGGTACCGTTGAGGCCAACGTACGCCTGAGCGTTTGTGATGAGGAGGCTTGCCTGACGCCACGCGAAACCATCGCCTGGACGCTCGCTTCAGTCGCTCCCTGACTCTGCAGGAGGGCACTTTCCGCGACTGTGCGCGGTGACCGGCTGCTCACCAACGATACGAGTAGGCCTGCCGACAGGGCGATCGCAAAGTCGTGAGCCCGGGTGCGGCGAGCCTTGACGTGATCCGGGCTGGATGATCTTCGCTTGTTGCCTCGGCATGTCGCCGTGGCTGACGGCGAGGTAGCCATGGACGTGCAGACGG
>JAGWVZ010000418.1 GCA_018970625.1 Myxococcales bacterium
CGCCCTGCAAAAGGCTTCGGAGCTGCCATTCCGTTGCAAGGCAGACAGAAACTCGATCGGCGTTGAGGCCGACGAGGCACCCAGCCAGACCGCCACGGCGTCAGGATCGCCGCTCGACATCCAGAGATCCAGGAAGGCCCCCGCCGCTGCACCATCGGGGTCGGGTATGGCGGCCCACAGCTCAGAAAACGCCGGGTAAAATTCCGGAGAAACATCATGGAAAATGGCGGACCAGCTGGCGGGATCGCGCGCCGCCAGTGGCAGCAGCGAAGACCAGGGCGTTGCTTCCTGCAACCTGCCAAAGGCTTCGACATAGACGGGAAGCTGGTCGGAGCCCTGTGCAAAGTCCGTCAGGGTGAGCAGGTAGGCCACCGCGTCGGGGCTGGCGATGTCACCGAGCGCGTAAGCGGCCGCAGCCCGCACCTGAGGGCGCGCGTCGCCACGGGCAAGGTTCGCCAGCGATGGGACAGCCTCAACCGCGCGCAGCCGCGCGACCGCCTCAATCGCCGCGATCGAGACGTTCTCGGACGACGCACTCATGGTCTCGATCAAGGCGTACACGGAGCCCGGTTGCGCCAGAACAGCCAGCCCATTCGCTGCAGCCATGGCGACTTCGGCGTTTCGGTCACGCAACGCCTCCGACAATACGGCGGCGCCGTCCGGCAATCCAAGCCGGGCGATGGCCGTGGCGGCCGCGACACGCACATCGCTCTCGCGATCGGCGAGACTGCGACCCAGCGCATCCAGGCTGCCAGGAGCACGCAGCAGTCCCATCGCCGTCGCGGCCGCTTCGCGCACCGACGCCTGACGGTCGCCCAGCAAGAGGCGCAGGAGCGGCAACACCTCAATGGCGCCCATCTGACCGGCCGCTTCTGCCGCGGCAGCTCGCACCTCGGTCGTGGGATCGGCGAGCGCACGAAGCAGCAATGGCAGGACGTCCACCGCTGGCAGCGTGGCCATGTCTTGCACGACGCCTTCACGCACCAGAGCGTCGGTGGACTCAAAGCGCCGCTCCAGCTCCGTCACACGGGATGGCCAGGTGATCGCTTTCACCGGCGAAGCAAATGCGCCGGCGAGCGCCACAACCAGCACGGCCTTTAGCGCGCGATGGTTCATGCCGGGTCTCGCTGACACTGACGCACGCACACCTGCCGGACGCCCTGGTCACCAAGGTCGAGCTCCTGACAGCCGTAGCCCTGCGGACATGCGTTCAACGGATCGGCAGCGCAGGCGACCAGACAGAAATCACCGGCGTCGTTTCCGGCGTCATCCTGAAACGTCACGCAGGCATTTGTGTCGCCACACGAATTGACGTCATCGCCGTTGCATGGGTCGCAGTACGGTCCCTCGGCCGGCACACAGAGCCCGGTGCCGGCGTCACAGATTTGATCAAACGCGCAGCTGTAGTTGCCAGCGCAGCCGCGCGGAACGCAGTTACCCGCTTCGCATTGCAGCGAGGCCTCACCGCAATCCAGGTCGACCTGACAGCCTGGCACGCACGACTGCGTGTCGGTATCGCAGTAGGTCTGGAACTCGGTACAGTCGCGCGACGTGACGCAGCCGCCGGGCACCACACATCGCCCGTCGGTGCACTGTGCGCCTGCCGGACACTCGGCAGCGCCACGGCACGGAGCCACGCACGCACCCGCCGAGCAGACCTGCTCGCCGGGACATGCTTCATCACCCGTACAGCCCGTGACACAAATAAAGGTGGCCGAGCAGGTCTCGCCGCGCGGGCAGTCGTCAGGGGTTTCACATTCGCGAACGTTCAGGCACGAACCCGACAGCGCGACGCACTGGCCGAGCGTCGCGCTGCACTCGTACCCGACAGGACAGGTCCCGCAGGCCTGGCCGCAGAATTGACCACCACTGGCGTAGTCCAGACAGTGGTCGCCGGCGGCGCCACACTCCGCATCGGACTGACAGGCGTCACAGAGCGCAAGCCGCGGGCGGCAGACATTCAGGCAGGGGTCACAATAATCGTCGAACCCACAATTCGTGTCGTTGTTGCAGGCATTTCCCGAAACGGCATCCACACATACGCCGAGACATGAATTGCAGGCCCCACCCGGGCACTGGGCCGCCGACTCACAGGCAGGGCGAGCCACGCACAGGCCGTTGCTGTCACAGGTCGCTGCTTGCCCGCAGCTGGCATCCGAGACACAGGACGACACACACCGCCCTGTATCGACGTTGCACACCTGTCCGTCCGCACAATCGCCGCTGTTGTCGCAACCGACCGGCAGGTTCACGTCGGCGTTCGGGTCGTTTTCGCCGGCGTCGGGGCGCGCACCGTTGTCGTCGCAGGTGCGCCCTGTGCAGTTCTCGTTCTCTGAAGACGGATTTTCTGGACCACCGGAACAACCGCTTGCACCGATGGTCACGGCCACGCTCAGACCGACAACAAGCGACGAAAACCGTGCCATTTACTGCACTCGAAGGGGAAATGAGATATTCATGGGTGTATTATTGAATTGTGGGAACTGCATGCGACGAATGGCACGCAGTACGCACTGTTCGAGGGTTCTCGACGCAACGGAGTCCTCGGTCAGGCGGGCATTGAACACGCGCCCGTCAGGTCGAATGGACCATGCAGCGACGACACCACGAAACCCGGGATTTGCAGCAGTTTCAGCGGCATAACAATCACGAATTCGATACAGGTTTTCACGCACCGTCGCATTGATCTGGTCTGATGTAAGCAGACTGGTGGGTGCGGTATTATCGAAATCGACGACATAATCATCGGCCAGAATTTCGTCTTCTTCGTCGTAATTATCGTCTTGCTGCTCTGGACGAACGGTTCGTGCAGGGCGACCGGGGTTCCCCTGCTCAGGCACAGGGTCACTGTAATCAAACAAAGCCGCGAGCAGCGCATCATCGGCAGCAATACCGGTATATTCCGTGTTGGGTACGGCCACCACGTATCCCCAGGACCCGGGAAAATTCTCCATCATCAGGGGGGCAGTGGCGCTGGCGTTGACGTAGCCAATATAACTGAGGAGTGCGAGCCCCAGACCGGTGGCAATCATCGCCGTTGAGCTCGTGCGCTTGACCGCAGCGACCGTGTTTTCGCGCTTTTCGATGCGCTGCACTTCCTTTTCGGCGCGCACGGGCAGATAGGCTTTCACCGCGTCTTTGAACGTTGGTGATTCCAGCAATGTGCGGGCATCGCGGTTACGCATGTCCACAACAACCGTATGCTCGTCTACTTCGTCGCGGTGAAGCTGCGCGAGTACGTCCTTCTGTGAGAACGGACCCCAGTCGCGCCCATCACGACGCACGATCCACAGCAGCAGCTCATCGGGTCCCTGCTCCTGAGGCACCGGCGGCAACTCAAGCCCTTCAAAGAGATCCTTCTCGGGCTCAGGTCCATTTGCCGCGGCGATGCGCTCCAGCGCAGCCTCGACGCTGGCTCGAACCTCGTTGGGCGACGCCATGCGCAGGCCGGGCTCTTCGTCGAGGAGCGCCTCGAGCAGGGCGAGGGTCTCGGGCGTGACGCTGGCAGCCACCTCGTTCAGTGCGGAAGGTACGTCTTCTGGAGCGGGTTCTGCCCCCAGCAGCAGGGTGAGCAGGACAATGCCGAGCGACCAGTAGTCAGCGGATTCGGTCGCCTGCCAGACATCTTCGCGCACCTCGGGGGCAATGGACGCCCTGCCCATAAACGCCGGGCTCTGCGCCGACGTGGAGAGTTCGACACGCCGGTATCCGGCTCCGGTCAGAACAACCTGGCCACCCGCGCAGAGCAGAATGTCTTCGAGTCGAATGGCGGCGTGAGGACCTGCGCCATGCAGGACTTCCAGGCTCCGAACGATGTGCGTCACAAGCCGGAGCGCGTGCTCCTGTGACAGTCCATCCTGCCGGGCCAGCCATTCGGGGAGCGGCGTACCGACGACCGCGGCGGTGAGAAAGTAGGGGGTACCCTGCAGTGTCCCGCGCCCCAGCTGACGCTCGA
>JAGWVZ010000419.1 GCA_018970625.1 Myxococcales bacterium
CCTGACGATCCAGGCCAGTTTGCTGGCCGAGACCGTAAAGCCCGCCCGCTCAAGCGCAGAGGCGAGTGCTGCAGGCCCAGATCCGAGCGGAATCACCACTCGCCTCGGCTGGGGGTCCTGATGTAGCGGTGTCAACCGGTACGAAACCATCGCGCCCGATGCGGCGCCCAACGCAAACGCCACCCCAACCAGCACGGTCCGGGCAAACGTTGGAAGGATTCGGAACATTGGCATCAGGGTTCAATGAGCAGCGAAATCAAAGCCCTTCCTATAATACGCATCGTGAATGCTTCTCTGATCCCACCCACTGCTGATACGGGCCATGCGCAGGCGCTCGCCACGCTCAGTGGCGGCGCCCTGGCGTCCGATTCGTCCGGGCCGCAGGTGCTTTATCCCGACCGTCCGGTCGATCCCCTCTCAACGGCTCGCGGCTGGGTGTCGCCGATTGCAGACCTGGGTGTGTTGCATATCGAAGGCGACGACGCGCTTCGCTTTCTCCAATCGCAGCTCACCAATGATCTGGAGGGGCTGGCGGAGAACACCTGGCAGCTCTCGGGCTATTGCTCAGCCAAAGGACGGCTGCTCGCCAGCGTGATGATATGGCGCGCCTCCGACGGCATCCGGATGGTCGCTTCGCAGCCGCTGTTGGTTGGGCTTCGCAAGCGACTGTCCATGTTCGTGCTCCGCGCCAAGGTCCGAATCAGCGACGAATCCGATCGCTGGTTTCTTTTTGGAATCGGTGGTGAGCGGGCCGCTGAAACGCTTCGGCAATTGGGTGCACCGTCGTGGCCTGGCCCGAAAGACGTGATCTCGTTCGGAGACGGCTACGTGCTCGGTTGCGCGCCGTGTCGCGCACCGGCCACGGCCAACGCAGCGGCGCTCGCCCCCATCGCGAGGGGGTTGCTGCTGGTTCGCGTCAACGACGCCGCGCACCCGTGGGGTGTACTGAGTGCTGGGCTCACCCCTGTCCCGTCAACAGTCTGGCGCTGGACCGAGATCCTGTCGGGGCTTCCTCGTATCGTCGCTGCGGGCGTTGAGCGCTTCGTGCCGCAGATGGTCAATCTCGATCTGGTTGATGGGGTGAGCTTTCGCAAAGGGTGCTACCCCGGGCAGGAGGTGGTTGCACGCAGTCATTACCTGGGCAAGTTGAAGCGCCGGATGTTTCTCGCGCAGGTGGAGGGCAGCGCGCCTGAAGCGGGCACCGATGTGCTGGGGCCGGAGGGAACGGAGCCATGCGGTGAGGTGGTGCTGTCCGCGCCCTCACCCTCAGGCGGTGCGAGCGTGCTGTTTGAGTCACAAATCGCTGCCGCAGACGCCGCCCGCCTGGCAGACGGCCGTGCGCTTCGTCGGCTCGACCTCCCCTACGAACTCCCTGGCGGATGACGGGCGCTCCTGCCCGCTTGTCCGTGTTCATCTATTTCAAGGCGAACGCGGCTGATAACGCGAAGGTGTTGGCGTCGATTCGCGCCCACCGCGACTCGCTGCTTGCTCAAGGGATCGTGTTTGGTTTCTGGCGCCGGACCGATCCTGAAGCGGCCGGCATTTCCACCTGGATGGAGACCTACGAGGTCGGAAATCGCTCCATGGAGTCGCTTCAGGCGTGCATTGACGCCAGCGCGTTAGCGTCCGGTCTGGCCGCGCTTGCGCAGGGGTCTCGCCATGTCGAGCGCTTCGAGCGGGTCGATCCCTGACCATGTGCCTGATCGCATTCGCCTGGCAGGCCAGTTCGCGATACCGGCTGCTGCTTGCCGCCAACCGCGATGAGTTCCATGACCGACCTGCCCTGCCCGCCCACTGGTGGAGTGACCTGCCCTCGGTCTACGGCGGGCGCGACCTGAATGCGGGGGGCACCTGGCTCGCAATCAGCCGGCACGGCAAGCTTGCAGCGGTCACCAACTATCGGGAGCGGCCGCACAGAGGTCCCGGTGAACGCTCTCGCGGCGAACTCGGCGCAAGCTTTGTCGCGGGCGATCATCCCGCAACACACCATGCGCGGACACTGCACGGGAGCGCCGATCGTTACGCTGGCTTTAATTTGCTGCTCTTTGACTGGGCGGGCGCAGACCTCTCATGTGCGTATCTGTCGAATCGTCATCCAGACGCCCCGCTACAAGCCCCCGCGCCGGGCGTTCACACGCTCTCCAATCACCTGCTTGATACGCGCTGGCCCAAATCGCTACGGCTCGGTGGCGTGGTGGAGCGTGTGGCCGATGACCACGATCCGATCGAACCGCTATTCCAGGCGCTCGCAGATCAGCGTCCCGTGAGCCCCCAGGAGGTGCCCACAGACGCCGACCACACCGACCCCGACGTGCTGACTCGGACTCCGTTCATCCTCGATGCACGCTACGGAACTCGCGCCTCCACGGTGGTTTCGGTAGGCCATGACGGGCGCGTTTGTTTCGTCGAGCGAGCATGGCAGTGGTCGCCCGATGGCGCTCGGTGCGTGGGCGAGCGCAGGCTTGAGTTTTAACGCGAGCGCGTCACAACGGTCTAGAGCTTTCGCCACATCCTGACGTGGTCGATCCCGGCTTCAAGATATACCGGCCCTTCTCGTGTGAACCCGTGGCGGCGATAAAACGGCTCAACATAAGCCTGGGCGCTGAGTTCAACCTGCGGGTGGCCTCGCGCACGCGCTTCTTGCACCAGGCACTCAAGTATCTGTCCGCCTACGCCGGAGCGTCTGAACGCGGCCAGCACCGCCATGCGACCGATATGGCCATCGGGCAGCAGCCGGCCCGTCCCCACCGCCACCCCCTCGGACCACGCCACACAATGTAGGCAGACGTCGTCAACCGAATCGAGCTCGAGCGCTGGGTCGATGCCCTGCTCGTGCACAAACACCTGGAAACGAACGGGCTTGCAGACCTCCCGGAGCTGGCTCCAACTGCCCGTTTCAAGGCGCACCTTGGGCGCTTCGCTCGCGGCCGCAGTGACAGGCGCGAGCGCGGGCTTTCTTGAAAACGGGTCATCAGGGTCTAACCCTGATGCAATGGCCGCATGCCGGCTGTTTACTGAGGGAAGAATCGCGGGATGCGTGAACAGATAAAAGCGCCGCTCGGCGATGGCCTCAAACGTCCTGGCTGCGATATCGGTTGCCGATAGCCGCCCCGATGACACGGCACGCTCCATTGATGCCCGGGCCCGCAGGGTAGCCTCCGTCTGAGTCGGGTTCTCCGCGAGCGCAGCCGGCCGGTTGCGCTCCGATTGCGCAATACCGGTTGGTACAAAGGCGGGAGACAAGACCGTGACGCCAATGGACGACCCGACTGCGCGCAGGTCGTGATGCAGGGTTTCACTGAGGGTGACCACCGCGTGCTTGCTCGCGCTGTAGAGCCCCATGGTGGTGGGGGAAATGAAGCCTGCAACCGAGGCGGTGTTCACGATGTGGCTATCGTCGTTTTGGCCGAGCATGCGCGGCACAAAGCTGCGCAGCCCGTTGGCAACGCCCATCACATTCACGCCGAGCACCCACTGCCAGTCAGCAGCACTGTGCTCCCAGACGAGGCCCACCGGCGCCACGCCTGCGTTGTTGAAGAGAAGATGAACCGCGCCAAATTCGGAAAACGCCCGATCAGCAAGCTGGGCCACCTGCTCGGCGTCAGAGACGTCGGTCTGGACCGCCAGCACGTGGGCGCCGGTGGCGGCGAGCTGGCTAGCGGCGCGCTCAAGCGGCACGGCTTCCACATCGGCCAGCACCAGTCGCATGCCCAGCGCTGCCGCGTGCTGGGCAAACGCAAGTCCGAACCCACTCGCAGCGCCGGTGATGACGGCGACCCGGTCTGTAAAACGGTCCATACGCGTCGCTCAGATCCGCACCAGCTGCTTACCCAGGTTCCGGCCCTTTAATAGGCCGATAAACGCTTCGGGTGCGCGTTCGAGCCCCTCTGCGACCGTCTCCCGCCAGTGCAGCCGGCCGGTCGCAGCGAGCTCGGAGAGCTCGGCAAGCGCG
>JAGWVZ010000420.1 GCA_018970625.1 Myxococcales bacterium
TATGTGACCTCATGAACGTGCCGTTGGCCACCAATCGTGCGACAGCCGAGGCCCTCATCGCCCTGCTTCAATCTTCCCCTCGTTGGCTCACAAGTCGGACCGACGACGGAGTTTCCGCCTGAACAGGGTGACTGTTTAGACCTTATCGTGTCCATCATCCATGCAACTCGACCCCATCACTCTTCTCGTAACAGAAGCCATCGGCTCGCTGATGTCGTTTACGGTGTTGTGGCAAGCGTCAGGTTCAGCCGGCGCCGATGCACGAAGTCTTCGGTCGGGCGCTTTCAGTATGCTCGCGCTCGTTGTTTCGTCGGTGCTCCTGGCGTCCCGCGCCGTGGCGCCGCCTCTGCTGTATATGGCTGCGGCGAACGTGGCAGCGCTCACCTGCGGCTTCTTCTGTGTGCAAACCTTTCGCGCATTCAACGGTCGACCGAGCGTTGATCGATGGTCTGTTCTGGTCTGGGCATCCGCCAGTCTGGCGTTCGTCTTCGTCTTTGCGCTGGGAGATTTTGAGCAGCACTATCGAACCCGTGCCACCATCGTGACGTGCGGCCTCGCCGGCCTCTTTTCGCTGTCTCTCCTGGAACTGATTCGCGGTCGTGGTCTTCGTCGCGAGCCGTCCCGGAAGTTCATGCTGCTTCTCCTAACGGTCGCCGTCCTGAGCCTCATCGCCCGGTTGGTGGTGTTGGGACTCTCGTCACCGGGTACCGGGGACATGCTCGCGCCGGGTCTGGAGCGCAGCCTGACTCTTGTGCCCGCGGTGCTGGTCGGCACTGGCTTCGGTATGGCGCTGCTACTGATGTACCATGGCCGTCTGACCGAAGCTGCGCTCGATCTTGCAGCTCGCGATCCGCTGACCCGGTTGCCCAATCGCAGGGCGCTCGTCAGCACGTTGCAGCGCTGTCTTCCAGCTGCGCGGGACGGGGGACGACCGACGGCCCTTCTACTGTTGGACATCGACCACTTCAAGCGCATCAATGACACCTTCGGTCATCAGGCAGGCGATGAGGTGCTGTGTCGATTCGCCGACTGTATGCAGGAGCATGTGCGCCCCGGAGATTTTCTGGCTCGTATTGGCGGCGAGGAGTTCTGCGTGGTCCTGATGGACTGTACCACGTCACAGGCTCAGGAGAGCGCCGAGCGCCTTTGTGCGGCGGTTTCGCGCCACCATTGTGAGCTCAGCGATGGGCGAACGCTTCATCTGACGGTGAGCATCGGCGTCACCACTACGGAAGGTCGGCTCGACTCGGACTGGGATGCGCTGCACGTCCGCGCCGACGAGGCGCTTTATGCCGCGAAGAGTGCAGGGCGCAACCGGGCGATGAGCTGGAATGCACCAGCCTGAGAAGCCCGGCAGCGCACGACAGCGTTCAGGCGCGGTTCGCTATGCGCCACCTTCTCGGCAGGACAACAGGGCGTCGCATTCGTAGAGTGCGCGGCACAGGGCCACACATCGTGGTGACCGAACCCGCCAGTCCATCCGGTTGCAGACATACCCCAGCGTCAGCTGCTCAACGGGATCGCACCAACCGAGCGAGCCCCCCATGCCCGAGTGACCGAAGGACTCCGGGTTCGGTGAAAAAAGGTGTCGCTCCTCTTTCATGAAGCCCTGACTCCAACCGATCGGCTTCTGCAGTACCTCGTCGCTGTCGGACCAGCCCTGCCTGACATAAAGCGGACGCAGCTGTTGGGGAGCGACGTATCGAACGTGTTCGTGAGCACCGCCCTGCGAAAATGGCAGAAACATACGGGCTACGCCGTGTGCCGAACCCGTCGCTGATCCCCAGGCCAGCGCAGCGCGTCGCACACGGATGCCGTTGTACGCGGCGACGCTCTCGCGTCCTGGCGATGGATTCTGAAAAGCTCGACGCGATAGCGAAGTCTTTCTGGGCAGGTCCCGTGCAATGCGCCCCTCTGCGGTCTCGGGCGCGAAGGCTGCGCTGGCCACCATGCGTGCCACCCGGGGGACGACTTCGGGCGGGTACAGGGTCGCGGTCAACGGGTCGAACTCGGCAGGTGTGCCGAGCCAGACGTCCGAGTCGAGCGGGCGCAGCAGCTCGCGTCGAATGAAATCCTGCAGGGGTTCGCCCGCGACGCGCAAGAAAAGCGCTGCGGCGTAAAGCCCATACGTGATGGCGTGGTAGCCCTGCTTTTCTCCCGGGGGCCACAGGGGACGCTGTGCTTCAAGCGCATCCACGACCAGAGCGGCCCTGGCGGGATCCAGGCAGTCTTCCAGACGAATGGACTTGTCGATGGCCGCGACTCCGGCCCGATGATTGAGCAGGGTACGTACGCTGATTCCGGTTTTGCCGTTTTGGCCAAAACCTGGCCAGTAGCGCACGACGGGCGCGTCGTAGTCCAGCAGACCCCGGTCGGCCAGCATCAGGAATGCCATCGCAGCGAGCGATTTGGTGACCGAAAACAGAACGATACGGGAATTCTGCTGCCAGGGCCGCCCGGTGGCCACGTCAGCCATTCCTCCCCACACATCGACGACACACTGGCCTGCCCGATAGATGGTGAGTGCCGCGCCCGCCTCCTCGCCCAGCGCTACCTGCTGTGCAAACGTATGCGCGACCTTCTCGAAGCCGGGGGCATACCAGCCGTGAACAGGGGAGGGGGCAGTCTGGGTGAGCAGTGGATGATGCATACGGGCAAGGGGCATGGTCGATATCGAAGCGCTGCGCGCACAACCGGCAGCGGTGGCTCGTCGCGCAGCGCAAAAGCAGGCGAGCCGCCCAGAGGCGGCTCGACGAGGTCACACAGTCGCTATACCGCGCAAATACGCGGTTCGCACCGCATTAGTAGCGGTAGTGCTCGGGCTTGTAGGGGCCTTCCACCGGGACGGTGATATAGGCAGCCTGCTCGGTCGAGAGCTGGGTGAGCTTTGCACCGAACTTGTCGAGGTGCAGGCGGGCAACCATCTCATCGAGCGCCTTGGGCAGCGTCGTGACCGACTTGCCGTACGACTCGGCGTTCTTGTGCAGCTCGATCTGCGCCAGGGTCTGGTTGGTGAACGACGCGCTCATGACGAGGCTCGGGTGGCCGGTGGCGCAGCCGAGGTTCACGAGGCGGCCTTCCGCCAGAATGATGATCGAGTGACCCTTGCCGCCGGGGCCGTGCGTGGTGTTCTTGAAACGCCACTCGTGGACCTGCGGCTTGATCTCGATCTTCTCGACTGAGCCTTCACGGCGCATCTTCTCGAGGCCCGCCATGTCGATTTCATTGTCGAAGTGGCCGATGTTACAGACGATGGCGTTGTGCTTCATCTGCTGCATGTGGCCGACGGTGATGATGTCCTTGTTACCGGTAGCGGTAACGTAAATATCAAACTTCGGCAGGGCGTCTTCGATGGTGATGACGTCGAGACCCGCCATGCACGCCTGAAGGGCGCAGATCGGGTCAATCTCGGTGATCGCAACCTTGGCGTACTGGCCAATGAGCGAACCGACCGAGCCCTTGCCGACGTCGCCGTAGCCGAGCACCAGCACGCGCTTGCCCGAGAGCATGACGTCGGTGGCGCGCATGATGGCGTCGATCAGCGAGTGGCGGCAGCCGTAGATGTTGTCGAACTTCGACTTGGTGACGGCGTCGTTGACATTGATGGCGGGGAACAAAAGCGTTCCGGCATCGCGCATCTGGTACAGGCGGTGAACGCCCGTGGTGGTCTCTTCCGAAACACCGCGCACGCCGGCGGCAAACGGACGCCAGAAGTTGTCGCCTTTCTCTTCGCGGACCTGCTTCAGCAGCGCGAGGATAATGCCCTCTTCTTCGTTCGAAGCCTTCGACGGGTCGGGCATGGTGCCCTTGTTCTCAAACTCAACGCCCATGTGAATCAGCAGGGTGGCGTCGCCGCCGTCGTCGACGATCAGGTTCGGGCCGGTGTCGCCGCTCCACAGCAGCGCCTGCATGGTGCACCACCAGTACTCTTCCAGCGTCTCGCCCTTC
>JAGWVZ010000421.1 GCA_018970625.1 Myxococcales bacterium
GCAGCGAGTCCCTCTCCTCGATCGGCGGCGCGACCGCCCGGGCCGGGCTCTTCTGGCCAACGTCGACGAGCGCTTCGGATAACTCCGCCGTAGCGCTGGCGTGGTCCTGAAAACCCTCCATGAGCCTCGGCGGCGACGCGAAGCCTTCGGGAACCATGGTGGCGGGACGCGCGAACGCCATCGACGGGGCCTCGCCATGCGAATCGTAATCCGCTCCATCTGGCTGCGAGACGGTGTGGGCAGAACCCGGCAGCGGTACCGCCGTCGCCGAACCACCCTCGGCCGGCGTCACCGTGGCAGAGGATGGGTTTGCACCGTTGGCAGGAGGAGTTCCTCCCTGGCCCAGCGCGGTCCTCGCGGCGCGCGCAGCGGCAGCCAGTTCATTGTCCGTGCCCGGCTTTGGCGCGATCGGCTGCCGCAGCTCGGGTACGTCCAGCTCTGGAGTTCTGGCCGGTGCTGGCTGCGGCGGTGGGCCCTGAGCAGCGGCGGCGGAAGACACCGGGCGGCCCGATGAGGCACCTATGACCGTGTTGGCGAGCTCCGGGTCCGATGCACTGGCCGAGAGCAACGCCTGACGAAACTCCCGCGCGGTCGCAAAGCGCTGCGACGGATCGGGGCGAAGCGCCTTCGAGACAATCCCTCGAAAAACCTCGGGCACCGTACCGGGAAGGTCCGGCAGCTGCTCGCGCACCACCGCCAGCAATACGCGGTACGGGTCGGCGGCGTACTGGCGCCATGGCTGCTGACCGCTCAGCAGCTCCCAAACCACCACGCCGAACGAAAATATATCGGCGCGCGCATCCACGTCCCGGGTGCTCTCGACCTGCTCGGGACTTGAGTACGCGGGCGTGCCACAAAACGTCTGCGCTCGCGTCAACGCGGCCGCTTCCTGAATCTTGGCGATGCCGAAGTCCATGAGCCTGGGCTCGTAACCACCGTGCTCCGTCGCTTCCAGGAAGATATTGCTTGGTTTCAGGTCACGATGCACAAAACCATGCTCGTGGGCCGTATCCAGAGCATCCAGAAGCTTTGTCGCCATGGTAATGACGTCAGCAAGCGAAAATCGCCGCCCTCGCCCGAGGGCCTGTTCCAGGTCTTCGCCGCGAAGATAATCAATCACCAGCGCAGGAACACCGCCCTCTTCGGCAATATCTGTCACACGCACGATATTCGGGTGACGCAGCGTGTACTGTATGCGCCCCTCGCGCCGAAATCGCTCTACCACATCGGGTTCGGCCATCATCTCGGCGTTCAGCACCTTGAGCACCACTGGCACACCAAACGGGCTGCTGGCCTCATAGACGATGGCCATGCCACCCTCACCCAGCTTTCGCACGATCTGATACCGACCAAACCGGTCGCCAGCTCTCAACATCATTCTCAGACCTGCCCAGCATCAGGTGCCCCACCCACGTCGCAGCATCGCTCAGGGCGCTGCGACCGTCGGTCGAGGAGAAACGGGAATCTGCTGCGTAATGCAGTGCAGTGCACCGTATTGAGAGACCAGTGCCCGGCAGTCAATGCCAATGACGTCCCGGTCGGGAAACAGGTCGCCCAGCACCGACAACGCCTCACCATCCGTGGCCTGATGGAACACCGGCACAAAGACACACCCGTTGGCGATATAGAAGTTCGCATAACTCGCCGGCAGGTGCTCGTCTTTCCAGCGCACCGGCTCGGGCGACGGCAGCGTGACCACCCGCAGCGCCACGCCACGATTGGTGCGATAGGTGCGCAGTCGCTCCAGATTTGCCGCCATGGCACCATAGTCGGGATGCTGCGGATCGGACGGACACACCGCCACGACGGTGCGATCATCGGTAAACCGCGCAATGTCGTCAATGTGGCCGTCGGTGTCGTCACCTTCCAGACCATCGCCCAGCCACAGAATCTGGCGCACACCCAGCGACTCGCGCAGGCGCTCCTCAATCTGCTGCTGCGTCAGCTCGGGGTTGCGATTCGGGTTCAACAGCACCGACTCGGTGGTGAGCAGGTCGCCCTCGCCGTTCACTTCCAGCGCGCCACCCTCCATCACCAGGCCGGGACGCACACGCGGCATGCCCAGCACCGGCTCCAGACGTGAAGGCACTGCGTCATCGAGCGACGACGAATACTTGCCGCCCCACGCGTTGAACACCCAGTCCAGCATCACGCGCTCGCTCGTTCCGTCGTCGTTGCGCCGAAACACCACCGTCGGACCATGGTCGCGCGCCCACACGTCGTTCGATGGAATCAAAAGCGGACGAATCGCCTGCATATCCGCCCCCTCGCGTCGCAACAGGCGCAGCACACGCGCCTCCCACCCGGCATCGGGCACGTTGACGTACACGGTCTCGACAGCGCTCAAACGAGACGCCAGCTCCACAAACGTCGCCTCGACCTGCTCGTGCAACCCACGCCAGATGGAAGCGTCATGGGGCCAGGTCAACACGGTCGCCTCATGGCGATACCACTCCGGCGGCATATAATGGAGCATTTCAGGGCGGGGGCAGATAGAAGGTGAGCCGGAATGTTCAGGCATGGTGCCATCCCGGGCGCCTGACAGACACGAATTCCGTTCTTTTTGCAACTTGCCTTGCCACCGAAAACGGTTGGGCCTACCACGGCTCGCTGCGGGTTCCCCGTGCACCCGTCGGCGCCAGCGGGTTCCCCCCGTTGCTCGCGCTGTTCCTGCTCGCCATGGGTCGCAAGCCCTTGCTCCACCTGATTCCCGTTTTGCCAGACCGATGGCCTGCTCCCGACCTACCCGGTCGTGGGATGCCTTAAACGCCTGGCCTCTCGTTCCAGCTCCTGACAGGTATCCCCATGAATCGAAGCTCCCTGCGTTGGCCTGTTGTCCTGCTTCTGGCTTCTGCTGCCGCCCTGCCTGCCTGCGGCGATGACGAAAACCCCTCCGAGCCGGCGGCAGACGGTGGCACCGACGCGGGTGACACCACCACGCCAGACACCGACGCCGACACCGACGCCACCATACCGGACACCGGCGAAGATACAGGCGGCGACACGACCACCGACACCGACGTCACCCCCGACGAGGGCATTCGCATTCCCGGCCTCGGCGCCGCCGTCGAAATCACCTACGACGAGCGCGGCGTACCCCACGTGCAGTGTGTTACCGCCGCCGACTGCGCGGCCGCCATGGGTTACGTGCACGCCGCCGACCGTTTCCTGCAGATGGACATCCGCCGCCGACTCGTGCGCGGCCGGCTGTCCGAGATCGTCAACGTACCGCAGGTGCTCGACCTCGACGCCGCCAACCGGCAGCTGTACTCCGACTTCGACGGCGAACCCCTTGAAGTTCAGGTACTTGAGGCCGCAACGCCCGAAGTGCGTGCGCAGATCGACGCCTACTCGGTGGGCGTAAACGCCTGGATCGCCGACTACGAAGCCGGCCGCAACAACGCCCGCCTCGCCCGCGAGTACAACTTCCCGGTCATCGTCCAAACCGACATCGACCCCTGGGAACCCGAAGACAGCGTCGCCACCGTGCTCGCGCTCGTCGAATCGCTCATTAACCTCAGCGGCGAAAAAATCTTCAACGGCACCCTCGCGGACGCACACACCGCCGAAGAAGCCAACGACCTCTTTGGTCTCGCACCGCCCTCACTCGCGACGACCTACGAGTCGTTCGGCGAGACGTTTGGCCCGCGCACCAAGACCCGCGAACCGGCCATCGGCCTCTCGCCGGCCGTCGCCCAGCGCCTGCGCCCGGCTGCGCGCGCGCTCGAAATGGCCCACCAGCGCCTCGCACGCACCTACTTCACCGGTGAGTTCCCGGAACACGGATCGTTCGGCTCCAACAACTGGGTCGTCGCCGCCTCGCGCTCGACGTCCGGCCATGCCATGCTCGCCAACGACCCCCACCTCGGGCTCAGCAACGCCGCCATCTGGTACCTCGCGCACATTCAGGCCAGCGACGAAGCCACCGGATTTCACACCTTCG
>JAGWVZ010000006.1 GCA_018970625.1 Myxococcales bacterium
TCCTGCACATCAACGCTCTGCGCGAAGACTACAGGGGCATCATTCAACGGATTTACGGTAATGGACACAGAGTACGTGTCGCTGAATTCGGTTCCGTCATCGGCGCGCCAGCTAAACGAATCGACGCCCGCGAAATTTTCGGATGGCAGGTAACTCCAGCTGCCGTCGTCGTTCAGGGAGAATTCGCCCTGCGAGGGTGCATCGACAAGCAGATAGACCAGTCCATCGCCATCGACGTCTTCCGCCGACACCTGACCGGCTACCGCGGTGTCTTCGTCGGTCCCGGCGGTGGAATCGGCAGCGAACGGTGGATCGTTGACGGGTTGAACGGTGACGCTGACCGGTACGTTGACGGCGGGCGCTGTTCCGTCGCTGACCGACAGGGCGAACGTGGTGTCACCGTTCGCATCTGGCTCGGGCACCCACGTGAAGTCAGGGCCGATGCCTTCCAGAGTTCCCGTTACGGGCGGGCTGCTGATTGTCCAAGCGAGGGTGTCGCCGTCGAGATCATTGGCGAGCGCCACGAATGAAATCGGCTGATCCTCGTCGCCCGACAAGGTGATCGGCGGCGCGGTAGGAGCATCATTGACCGGCCGCACCAGAAACTGGACCGCTACATCGCTCGAAAACAGCCGGCCGTCTGTGGCACGCAGCACCGCCCTCTCGAAGCCGCTAAAGTTCGCCGGTGGCGTGTAAGTCCAGCGTCCATCGGCAAGTTGGGTAAGCGCGCCGGTCGCTGGGGCGCGTACCAGCTCAACGCTCAGCAGTGAAGCTGGCGTGTCCTCATCGGTCACCGCAACCGGGAAAGTCACACTGGTGTCTTCATCGAGCGCCTGGTCGGCGATCTGAAGCACTGGAGGCACGCGATTCGCCTGAATGACAACGCGGATCTGGGCCGGTTCCGAGTCGATCTCTCCGTCGTTCGCCACAAATACAATGGTGTCCGATCCTGCGAAGCCCTGGTCTGGAACGTAGGTCAGGGCGGGAGGTTCGCCGGTAAGGGAGCCGTTGGCCGGCGGCGTTGTCACCCGAAAGGATAGCGCTGCGCCTTCCACATCCGTGCCCTGCAACACGAAGCTCGCGTCAAAATCCTGACGCACGTCCAGCACCGCTTCCTGTGCGACAGGGCGGTCGTTGACCGGGCCGATGGTGAAGGTTCCAATCGCAGGTGTCGAGTCTGTGCTTCCGTCGTTTGCCTTCCACGAGAACCCAACTTCGCCCGAGAAGTCGGCCGCTGGCGTGTACGTGAACTGCCCGTCTGTATTGAGGACCAGCTCGCCATCGGCTGGCGGGGTGACCAGCGCAAAGGTGAGCGCATCGCCGTCAACATCGAGGCCCGCGAGCTGCCCTTCCACGACGATGTCTTCGTCACCCGTGAAGGTGGCGGCTTCGACCGTCGGCGCGTCATTTACCGGGGTAACCGTAATGACCACCCGCCCTGCGACCGGCGGGGCACTTCGATCGCTGACGGTGTACTCAATGACGTCCTCGCCCTGAAAGTTCGGCTCGGGGGTATAGGTCAGCGCCGGCAGGCGCCCGGTCAGGCTGCCCGAAGATGGGCCAGAGGTGATCTCAAAGAGCAGCTGAGAGCTCTGCTCGTCCTGACCGGGTAAATCCACGCTGAGCGGGGTGTCTTCGGGGGTGCTCAGCAGCAGGTCGCCTGCGGTGGGTGGTGTGTTGGTGTCGATGCACTCGCCTTCCACACAAAACAGCTCACCCTGGCAGGGGGTCGGGTTACCGGGTTCCAGACAGCCGTCGCCGTTGTAATCCGAGCAGGTCACGACCGTGCGTGAGCTGTCGCAGCTGGTCGCGCCCTCGGCTTCACAGCGATTGGTGCAGCCCGGGCCGGTATCGCCCGAACCACTGCCATCTGCGAGACTGGCGTCCGGGCCTGCATCGACGAGCTCGGCCTCATCAGAGCCGCCACAGGCGCAAAGTATTGCGGCACTGAGCGCACAGAGCGAGACAAATGATCTGGATATGCGGGGATGCATGCTCTCTCTCCCGTGGAAACTGAGGGGCCGGCATGGTGGTATCATGCGCAAAACGAATGGTTCACTCTTGCGTTACCTTGCTGAGTGATTGTGGGCAATGCAAGAGCGCCGCTTGAACAATGGGTCAGGTAAACACGACGCTGAACCATGCGACCGGATACCCGGGCAGCATGGGACTTATCGAAGGCTGAGCCACCAGCCCTGCGGCCGATGCGCTCCCTCTGCCATCGTGCTGCACCAGTCGGTGTCGTTCAGCCTGACGATCCGGCGCGACGCATCGATCCAGTCCGGCGTCACCATCAGCATGTCGGGAGTCGGCCCTGCTTCGCTAAACCTGCACAGGGTCGAGCGGCGGTCGATGGACTCGAGCGGTAAAAGGCCGACCGCCTGAACGAACGCGTAGAATGCGGGAGCACACGCCTGGTAACCGGCGATTTCCGGGCTGGTCTCACATCCGGCGTTCAGATCGCCCACCACCAGCTGGTTTTCCTGCCGCCCTGCAAGAAGCCCGGTGAGCCCATCCAGCTCGATGTCGCGCTCTGCATCATCGCTGGCGCGCAAATGCACCGCAGTGACCCGTAAATCGACATCCATAGCCCGGTCGCGCAGCGCAACAACGAGGGGCGCGCGCCCACGGCCATCGCTTCCCGGAAGCGCGACCTCCGAGGGGGTGCCAGCCTCAAATCGTCGGGTATCCCACGCCAGCATGATGCGCTGTTGATTGCCGGTCTGGCCGAGATAGAACTGCAGGGACGGCTGGTTATTCTGCAACGTCTGCTGAAAGGTAGCGGCGCTGTCGGGCTGCACCTCGGTAAAGACCATCAGGTCGCAGGCAGGCAGGCGATCCAGCAGGGCGGTAGTGGCCTCGGCCGTTGCCGCGGCCCCGGGCTGTACGCCACCATTCAGGTTCCAGGTAATGACACAGGCCGCTGTCTCATCGGCCGCGGTAAACTCAATGGGGGCGTCCAGAGGCGTCGCACACGAGGTGGCGAGGCTCAGCAAAGCGACCATCGTTCCGCTGGGAACGAATGGCATGTGGCGATGGGCGCGCAAGTCAGGCACGGCGTCGGTTGTGCGCGTGGAGTGAATTTTTGTCACCCTGCGGGAAGGAATCGTGTGTTGCAACACATGCAACGATGTTCGCATCGTTGACTTGAAGCGTCGCCGCAGGTCACAAGGTGTGCACGCTTCGCGAACCGAACCCGGACCTCTTTGCATGTCAAACGCTCCCGCTGCCAGGACCACTGAATCGATCCAGCGCCTGACCCAGAATATTGGGAGTGTGTTTCTGGGCAAAGAGGAGCTGGTCAAACTGGCTGTGACCTGTCTGCTCGCCGGCGGCCACCTGCTGCTGGAAGATGTGCCCGGTGTGGGCAAAACATTGCTGGCTCAGGCGCTCGCCCGGTCGCTCGGACTACGTTTTTCGCGCATTCAGTTCACCAGCGACCTGCTTCCGGCCGACATCGTGGGCGTGTCGGTGTACAACCAGACGACTTCGCAGTTTGAGTTCAAGCCGGGCCCCATCTTCGCGAACATCGTGCTGGCAGACGAGATCAACCGGACGGCGCCCCGAACACAGTCTTCGCTGCTGGAAGCCATGGCCGAGCAGCGCGTGTCGATCGACGACAAGACCCATGTGCTCGATGCGCCTTTCTTCGTCGTCGCGACGCAGAATCCTCTGGAATCGCACGGCACCTATCCGCTCCCTGAATCGCAGCTCGATCGCTTTCTGATGCGTCTGTCGGTGGGCTATCCTGCGCGGGACATCGAACGATCGCTTCTCGTGGGGCGTAACGCAGAAGACCCTGCGCTCGCGCTCCGCTCGGTGCTGAACCATGAGGATGTGCTGTACCTGCAGTCGCAGGTCGATGGGGTGCGTTTCGATGAATCGCTCGCCGACTATGTGCTGAGTATTGTCGAGGCATCGCGAAAGACCGCTCGTCTCGCCGTCGGCGTATCGACCCGCGGAGCGCTCGCGCTGCAGCGGGCCTCGCGCGCATGGGCCATGGTGAACGGTCGTTCGTACGTTTTGCCCGAGGACATCAAGCGTCTCGCGCTGCCTGTGCTGGCTCACCGCGTATCGCTGGGTGCCGGCGAATCGGTGGTCGGCTCGTCGCGCGATGCGGCCGAAGGTGTGCTGCGCGAGATTCTTGCACGTGTCGAGGTTCCGATCTGAGCGTTTTCCCGGATGTGCCCACAGACCGTGCGGGTGTCGTATGTTCACCCGCAGGCTTGGCCATCCGGGTTCAGGTTCAGTCTGGTGTCCCCCGGAGTGATTCATGGCGCTTCCCATTCGCTATCTGAAAGCCCCTCGCCGGCTGCTCTTTACGCGGGATGGCCGATGGTTTGTTGGCATGACCCTCATGGTGGGCTTTGGCGCGGTCAATACCGGCAACAACCTGCTCTACCTGTTGCTCGGCATGATGCTGGGCCTGATCATTGTGTCGGGTATCCTGAGCGAGTGGATGCTGCAGAAGCTCACCATCGCGCGCATCCCCGGGGCGGATATTTTTGCAGGGCGGCCGGCGACGGTTACTTTCGAGGTACGAAACGGAAAATCTCGGCTCAGCTCGTATTCCATCATCGTGCGTGAACACGAGAGTCGTCCCACACGGGCGTCGCGTCGAGTCGCCCTTGGACTGCCTGCCGAGCGTCCCCGAAGCAGCAAGCAGCGGGAAGCCGAGAACGAACCCGGTCCCCCCGGAGCGCTCGCCATGCGAATTCCGGCTGGAAAATCATCGGTCATCTCGGGGGATTATGTGTTTCCGCGGCGTGGCCTTTACCAGTACGTTGGGCTGGACGTAGGCACTCGTTTTCCATTCGGGTTTTTCGAGAAGTCCCGCCGCATTCCCGAGATTTCAGAAGTTCTGGTGTATCCCGAAATCCTGACAAATCCGGATGAGCCGGCGCGAAATCCGGCCATGGAGGGCGAAGTGGATCGAGCCTACGAGGGCCGATCCGGTGACTTCTTTGGCCTTCGGGAGTTTCGAACGGGCGATGACCGGCGCGATGTTCACTGGAAGGTGTCGGCGCGGCGCAATCAGCTGGTGCGACGACTTTACGAGAAGCAGGACAATGAATCGGTAGCCATTCATGTGTACAACTGGGCCCCGCCCGGCGATTCGTCGGCCAGTACCGAGGAGCTCAGGGAGGTCGAACACACGATCAGCCGGGCGGCGACCGTGTGCATGCGACTGGCGCAGCAGGGCCACCGGTTCTCACTCCATACGATCGATGAATATGTGATCGAGGGGTCAGGCGCCGGGCAGCTGCAGACCGTGCTGCGTCAGCTGGCGTTGTTGCAGGTGCGCCGCGACGTCGAAGCACCGCCCCTGCCGGTGTCGCGCAGCTCGCAGCGACTGCTTTTTGCACCGGGCCACGCGCCGGCAAGCGTTCACGCCATGTTCTCGAAACCCAGCGCCGAACGCGCCGCGTAATGGCAGGAGGTCAGGCAAATGCTGGTACGCGAGTTTCGTAAAATCCTGCTCTATGTGATGATGATCGTGGCGTTTCTGGCGCTGCAGCTGTCCGAAGCGCTGTCATTCGCCACGGTGGTGCTGTTCTGGCTGTCGTTACCCTTCAGCTGGTTCTGGGAGGAGCCGCGGTTTAACATCGCGCGCTACGCCAGACCGTGGACGGTTTTGACGCTGGGAATGTTTGCGTTCACCGTGTTCAATATCTTCGGACTGGGCGCCGAAGTGATTGATGCAGGTTTGATCTTTGTTATTTTCCTGGCAGGGGCCAAGCTGTTTCAGCGCGCCGAGGACAAGGATTACACACAGGCGATGGCGTTGAGCCTGTTGCTGCTGGCCGCGGCCGCGGTCATGAACGATGACATGTCATTTGGCGTATTGTTTGCCATTTATGTGGTTGTCTCGACGCTGGGCCTGACCGTTCAGCACGTGAACGTCGAAGTGACCACGTTTCATCGCCTTGCCGCTGCCGGCATGCGCATTGAACGCGCTATCGTGGGCGCCACGGTGGTGCTGGGATTTTCGGTGTTTCTGGGGTCGGCTGCGTTCTTCTTTCTGTTTCCGCGGGTGGGTCTGGGCTTCTTCATGCAGCAGGGCCGCGACGCGATTCAGACGAGCGGCTTTGGCGAAGAGGTGAGCCTGGGTGGGCACGGCACGGTACGCGAAGATTCGACGGTGATCATGCGGGTCGTGTTTCAGAGCGAACCCGGTATTCTGCCCGAGGACATTCACTGGCGAGGGCTCTCTCTGGACCACTACGACGGTCGGCGCTGGCGCGACACCGACAACGTCGAGATCACCTATGTTCACGTAGAAGACGAAGCGGCCTTCGTCGTCGCCGAGGAGGGGCTTCCGGCCGGCGGTTGGCCCGTCCTCGACCACACCACGATTCAGGCCGAGATCAATCTGGAACCCATCGGCAGCGACGTGTTGTTCGGAATCGGGCGACTGCAGGCGATTCAGCTGCCCGGCACGATCAACACCGCGCCGAGTGCGCTCATGGGACGGAGCCTGTCTGCGGACCGCACCGGGGCAGTGCGACTGGCTACCCGGTCCGAGGTAGGGGTCCGTTACATCATGCACTCGCTGCCGAACGCCGTTTCGGAACAACAGTTGCGGGCGGCCTTGTATCGGGACGAGCACACCGACATGCGCCCGGTTGTCTGGAGCTGGATTACCGAGGTTCGGGGCCTTGCGGCCATGACGCCAGACCAGTGGCCCGCGCAGTGGACCACCGAGGAGCTGATCCTCGCCACCTCCGGGTCGCATGGACAATCAGCCCGACGGGGAAGCGGGGCACGTGCGTTGGCGTCGCTTTATCTGCAGCTACCCGACGGTGTCATCACGCCACGCATGGCCGCGCTCAATGAATCCCTGCGGGCCGGAACGTCCAACAGCTACGACTACGTGGTCGCAGTCGAGAACTGGTTGCGAAATGAGCTGGCCTATACGACCGATCTGCCCGAGCCAAGCAGCCCGGAAGCGAACGTCGTCGATGAGTTTCTGTTTGAGTGGCAGCGTGGGCATTGCGAGTATTTTGCCACGGCCATGGTGATTTTGCTTCGACAGCAGGGCGTGCCAGCGCGCATCGTGAACGGATTTCTGGGCGCAGACTACAACACGGTGGGCCGTTATTTTGCGGTTCGTCAGGCGAACGCACACTCCTGGGTTGAGGTGTTTTTCCCCGGTTCTGGCTGGGTCGAGTTTGATCCGACGCCGGCAGGCGCGGCCTCGGCTGCGCCCCGAGGCATGTTTGCCAAGGTGTCTGAGGCGCTCGATAGCCTTCGGTTACTGTGGTTCCGGTGGGTCGTGGAATACGATCTGGAGCAACAGGTATCGTTGCTTCGGGATGCGTTTCAGGCGGCCGTCGGGGAAGAGGACATGAACGCGGGACCCCGGCAGTCCACCTGGATTGCCCAGCGATTACGACGGCTCTTTTTCAGGCTGCTCTCCAATCTGCGTGCCGTCAGCGCCATGGTGCTGCTCGCGGTTGGATTCACGCTGGCTTACCGTAGCCGGAATCTGGGTCGCTATCCGTGGTCGCGAACAGACTGGGTCATGGGTTCATCATGGCTGGGCCTCTCCGTGTTGTCGGGCGTACTGTGGTGGGGTGAGTGGCCGCAGGCCGAGGCCCTGTTGGTGTCGGTTGTGCCACCTGTGCTGGGTGTGTGGCTGGCGTGGCTGATTCGTAAAGCCGTCCTGCAGCCCGAAGAGAGCGCGGATGCCCGACGAACGCGCGGGCACCTGCTGGTGTCGCACCTGTACGAGACCCTGTTGCGTGACGTGGAGCGGGCGAGTGGCGTGGTCGCTATCTCGCTGACGATGCAGGATGTACTGGAGCGATTGCCCGTATTGCAGGACGATACCCGCGCCCGCCTGGACCGTTTTGTCGCCATGTACCGGGAATCACGCTTTGGTGGCATCGAGCTGACGACGGCTCAGGCCGCCGCGCTTCGACGAGACTTCCGACAACTGCGAAAGCTGCTGGCCCGCGATTTCAGGGCGGCGGCGAGAACGGCGCTGCAGGCTGCATCCGGCAAGGGTGGCTAGACAGAAGGCAAGGCTTCGGCCCACCGGGCGATCACGTCCGCCGCGTAGTCGAGTTGTTCGGGCTGTAACCCCGGATACACGGGCAGTGAGAGCACCTGCTGGCACGCCCTCTCGGCTTCGACGCACGGCTCGGGTACCCGGGCGCTGGCCTGCAGACAGGGCTGCTGGGACAGCGGTCTGGGGTAGTACACCGCCGTTCCGACCTCGTGTTCGCTCAGGTATTGCTGCAGACTGTCCCGTGCCGGCGTGCGCACGGTAAACTGATTGTAGATGTGGTAGTAACGCCCGTCTTCGCCGTCCGCTTCGGGCAGCTGCAATACCCGGTGCAGGCCCCGCTCGTGCAGCAGGTCGCGCCAGCGGTTCGCGTTCTGGCGCCGCTGCTCACACCACGTCGCCAGAAGCGGCAGTCTTTGCAGCAGAATAGCCGCCTGTAAGGTGTCCAGACGCGAGTTATAGCCCAATAGTTCGGCAAAATACTTCTGACGGCTGCCATGCTGACTCAGCATACGAAGCGCGCTCACCTTTGCCGGATCGCGTGCCACGACCATACCGCCATCGCCAAAGCAGCCCAGATTCTTGGACGGAAAAAAAGAGATGGTGGCGTAGTCGCCCATGCTGCAGACCGGCCGGTTTTGCAGGCGCGCGCCCAGCGCTTGCGCTGCGTCCTCGATGATGAGCACGTCGGGCCTCCCGGCAGCGTCGAGCGCTTCGCGCAACGTGAGCACATCGGCCGCCCTGCCAAACAGGTGAACGGCGATGATGGCGCGCGTGCGGGGGGTCAGCGCTCGCACCGCGGCTGCGATGTCGAGCGCGAAGCTGTCTGGCGCGATGTCGACCAGGACGGGCGTGGCACCGGTGAGCGCGATCGAGGTCGCTGTCGAAACAAATGTGAAGTCGGGGGCGATCACCTCATCGCCAGCGCCGATGCCTTCGGCCATAAGGGCCAGGATGATGGCGTCGGAGCCATTTGCAACCGCTACGGCGCCCAGCTCGCGTGCCTCCACAAAGGTCAGAATCTCGCGTTCAAGCTCCCGGACCTCTGGGCCCTGTATGAACGCGCCGTGTTCCAGCACGCGCTGCATGGCGGCCAGCAACTGCGCCTGTTGAGGGACAATGGTCGGAGCGAGGTCAAGAAGGGGGACACGCATAAACATCCGTCCCGGTTAGAAAAGAGGTTCGACAGGCGACGGCATAAAGCGCTCATACACTTCGTACATGCGTTCGGCCATGGCTGCGTTGCCCGCCTGATCAAAGGCATGCGCCAGCACGTTCCATGGGCGGGCATAGTCCTCGTACACGAGCGCCGCCCACGTGCTCATGGTCGCCTCGTAGTCGTTTTCGAGGATGTAGGTGTTAAAGATCGCTATGTTTTTTTCGTAGAGTTCGTTCACCGGTATCGGTGCTTCACTCGGCAGGCTGACCCGAAACAGAGCACCTTCCTGACGAAGCGGGAGCCTCCGAACCGACTCGGACCACAGGTCCGTCAGGTACACGGCACGCCCGCGATACATCAGCTGTTCGATCAGGAAGATGCTGTTGAACCCATGGCCACCACCGACAGGAACGCCGGCGAGCGGTTCACCGAGCCGCGCTTCGACGCGGGCCCTGTACCAGGGATACGTGAGCAGGACGGCATCGATAGACAGGACGTCCGGACGTAACCCAAGCGCCTGCTGCGCGTACATGTATCCGAAGGTGCGATGGTCGCCCGTTGATAAAAGTACAGCGTTGTCGGGTAGTTGCAGGAGTGTGTTGGTGATGTAGTGCTGGACGGTGGGGCGATGTACCTCACGTATCGCTTCCAGATGCAGCGTAACGAATACACACGAGAGGATCACGGTGGCCGGCCAGACTTGTCGCGCCATCCAGCGCGCGCGCATGACCATCCACTCCAGCGCGACGGCGGCGGGAACGACCAGCAGCAGCTGTGGCAGAAGATAAAAGCGCTCAATCACGACCAGCGAGAAGCCCGTCGGTCGCAGGTTCATCAGGGAAACCAGAAGAGGCCCGGCGCAGAGCCATGCCAGCAGCAGCGCCACCGTGTCTGCACGTCGGTCGCGCCCGGGCAGCCGTCGGTGCCAGAGAACGCTGGCTCCGCCAAGCGCCAGCGCCAGACCCACACCCAGCGAGTCGAACATCAGATGCTTCATCAGCTGCACGAACTGCTGCACGGGCATGCGTTCGTCGCCGTAAATGCCGAATGAGAACGTCCCAAAGTCACGACGCAGCACATGGTGTAGCACACCGTCGAAGGTGGTGACGTCACCCCACACCCAGCCTCCCTGCGACGCCAGCCAGGGCAGGGCGGCGTAAGGGGTCAGTCCGATCAGAAACATCAGCAGGGCGACTCCGAACGCACACAGGCGACAGCCGGCCTCGGTGCTAGCCGTCCACACGCCACGCAAGCCCAGCGGGGCCAGCAGGACGAGCGTCAGGTTGTTGCTGAGGCCAAGTCCCGCAATGAACCCCAGCAACGCCGCACGTCGAAGGCCTCGCCATGAACCGCCGGGCGCCGATAGCGCCACGATCAGTGCCCCCAACAGAGCATGGAGCGCGAACACCTCGGCCGCAGTGGCCAGCTGCCAGGGAAGCCGGGAAAACGCGAAGATCGCGACCGCTGGCGCAGCGGCATAAGCGCGAACACCCCAGCGCATGCAGGCCCAGTAAAGGGTCAACAGGCTGCCTGCGCCCAGCAGGGCTGTTGCGATAGAGGCCCCGTGAGCAGGAGACGCCGCTGGCAGCCAGAACATGGCTTGCAGATAGAGCGTATACAGCGGGTAGCCCGAAGGGTGTGCGACGCCAGCCTGGTGAAACAACAGGGAGAACTCGCCGCTGTCGCCGCCCTGAACAAACCGATTGGCCGTCAACAGGTACAGAATCAGCGCGCCAACAATGACTCCCAGACCGTGCGCCAACTCGGACAGTGGCGTGTTCCAGAACCGGGGCTCGCGCGGAACGGCAGGATTCTGACTCGTTATGTCACGCAAGACGCACCAGAGTGAGCCACGAGGCGAGCAGTACCACATGGACCAACGCCCAGATCCATGCCGTACGGCGGACACGGCCATCGGCATGGAAGGCGCGCCTGGCCGCCACGACGAGGGTCGCCAGCCAGCCCATGAACGAGAGCGATGCACCAAACGCGAGCGGCATATTGGGGCCACGCTCCCGCCAGCCGTCCAGCTGCTGCGTGTACCGTTCGGCGTTGGCCTCCTGCACATCGGGCGGACCACCGGATTGCAGGGCCATCAGGCGTCCGATACGTGGGTGGAGCAGCTCAAGCCGGTGGCCTTGTGGCACCCACAGATGTCGAATGGAGAGCAGCGCGGTGCGTTGCGTACGGAGCGCATAAAGCGCTGTGTCGAGGTTACCGGTGGCCTCTGCAGCATCGGCGATGGCCGTAAGCCGGTCAGCGGCTTGCGTTACGCACGTGCCGGCCGGAGCCCACGACTCGATCGCATGGCGAAGCGACCTGATCTCGCCATCCGTATCCTCGGCTGCGGCCAGCGCTCGCGCCATCCGGCAGGCAGCCTGGCTGTCCATGGCCATGCGCACCCATAACAGCGCCACAATCCCGATCGCACACACGAGTACCCAGAACCACCAGGGGCGCGTGGCGTCAGTGGCAGTCGAAGTCGGAGGCCCGGCAGGCGAGGCACCGCCAACGTCAGCGCTGGATGCGGCGGGTTCATTCATCAAATGAAATCCCGGCGCCGGAAGATGAACATGCCAGCAACGAGAAACAGCGCTGCGTAGGCCAATCCATAGGTCGTGGCTTCCCAGATGTAGGCCATCGGGACCGTGATATGCGCCGAGAGCTGGGTTGTCAGTCCAAACAGGCTCAGGTCGGGACAAACCCACGTGACAAACCGCAGCAGCGCACGGCCGGGCCCGGGATCCATCTGTGGCAGGTACACCTGCAACTCTTGCAGGAGCCGACCGACGAGCCACAGCCCCAGCGTCAGAAAGCCTGAGACATAGGGTGTCGAGAAGGAAGAGAAAAACAGCGCGATGGCGCCTACGATGAGCGCTTCGACCTGAATCAGCCACAACGCCTGAATCAGGGTGGCCGAGATCGGATCGCCACGCAGAAGCACCACGCTCAACAACGTGATCGACATCATCACCAGCTGCACGCTCAGCACAGCCGAAAGTCCCAGATATTTGCCAAAGAAGTAGGCGTGACGGGCGATGGGCTTGGAGAGCAGATTGTAAATCGTCTTCCGCTCAAGCTCCTGAAAGACCATCGTGACGCCCAGAAAGATGGCAATCAGGTCCGAGAACAGCGCGATGGCAAACAGCCCGATGTTCATCAGCACCCGGGTGTCCTGCCGCAGACTGCCCGCACCCAGTGCTGTCGCCAGCAGAATCAGCGCGATCGCGAAGAACAGGATCGAGTACAGCACCTTGTTTCGGACCGCTTCGCGGAACGTATAAAACGCAATGGCGAGGAGTTGTCTCATGCGGCACCTCCGCTCGGCGCCGGCTGACCAATGGTCTCGCGCACGAACAGGTCTTCGAGGTGTTCCCTTCTGCGCGACACCGACACGACAGACCAGCCGGTTTGAAGCAGCGCACCCATCAGGCGATCCGCCGTCTCTCGACCGTCGACCACGAAGCGTCGCTGACTGTCAGGCAGCGCGGATGGCTCTGGAAATCCTTCGGGTACGACCGGCGTAGTGCCGCGCACGGCGGGTTCGGCGATCACCTCGACATCTCGTTCCGTATGGTCGAGCAGGTCTTCGATGCGACCCTGTTTGACCACTTTGCCCCGTGTCATGATGGCGATTCGGTCGCAGATATGTTCCACATCGGGAAGCACGTGGCTGCTGAAGATGACCGTTTTTCCCTGGTCGCGCTGCGAAGTGATGATGTCCCGGACATCCTTGCGGCCGAGAGGGTCAAGCCCGGACTGGGGTTCGTCCAACAGGATAATCTCGCTGTCGGGAAGCAGCGCCTGCGCCAGACCAAGGCGCTGCAGCATGCCTTTGGAGAATTTCCGTAGCTGCTTTTCCTCGGCGCCACGCAGCCCGACCAGCTCCAGTAGCTCGGGTATTCGCTTCTTCTTGGTGACCCGATCCAGGCCATACAGCTCGGCGAAGAAATCGAGCAGCTCGGCTGGTCGAAGGTAGTCATAAAAGTGCGGTGTCTCGGGCAGGAAGCCGACCTTGTTACGCGCGGCGGGGCGGTTCACCGGCACGCCGAGAATCTCGCCGTGCCCGCCATCGGGCGCGATGAGGCCCATCAAAATCTTCATGGTCGTGGTCTTGCCTGCGCCGTTGTGGCCGACCAGTCCAAAGATCTCGCCACGGTACACTTCAAAGGACGCGTCGGTGACGGCATCCACTCTCTTGCGCAGGAAGCCGATGCGGAACGTTTTCCGCAGTTGGCGTGCGGCAAGTACGACCTCGGGTTGGCTGTTCATGAGAGGCAGTCCAGGGGAGCGATCGAAGCCAGCGTATCTTTCAGGGCGGACACGACCGTTCTAACGTCGTCCATGTTCATACGATGATGCAGCGGCAGTGTCATTAGCGCCCTCGCCAGATGGCGTGACGCGGGAAAAGCCTGTGGCGACGGCAATGCGCGGTGTTCGTACACGGGTTGGTCGGTGACACAATAGGTGCCGATCGTGGTCTCTACACCCGCTTCGCGCAGGCTCGCCATGATGTTCTGCCGCCATGGGCCAAGCGAAGGACTGTCACCGGCGGCAGGCGCCAGATCAATCACAAAGGATTGCACAGCGATCTGCGGGTTGCGAATGCCGGATGGCACCTGCACGGGTAGGTCGGACAGCAGACCGATGTAAGCGTCGGTAAGCGCCCGCCGTTGTTCAAGAATGCTGCCCAGCTGCTGCATCTGTCCCACGCCGAGCGCTCCCTGAAGCTCGCCAAGTCGGTAGTTGAGGCCGGGCGCTGTGAACACGATGCCCTGCTCATTGCGTTCCATGCCGTGATTCCGCAGCAGTCGCAGACGGGCGGCGAGCGTCGCGTCGCGCGTAGCCAGCAATCCGCCTTCGCCGGTCGTGATGGTCTTGCGTGGGTGAAGGCTAAAGCAGCCGATATCGCCCACGGTGCCTGACCAGGCGCCTGTGTCCACACGACTGCCGATCGAGCAGGCGGCGTCTTCAATCACGCGCAGCTGATGCGAGGCGGCAAGCTCGAGCAGGTCGCGCATGGGGGCGGTGGCACCAAAGAGATGCACCGGCAGGATCGCTCGCGTTCGAGGTCCTACCGCCCTGCGCATGGCATCGGCTGTGACACAGAGCGTGTCCGCATCGACATCGACAAACACGGGCACCAGTCCAGCCTGCACAATGACGTGCGCGGTGGATGGCCATGTGAAAGCGGGCACCAGGACCTCGTCGCCGTGCTGCAGCTCCAGGGCAAGCAACGCGAGGTGCAGGGCGGCGGTCCCGCTTGAGCAGGCGACGATCTCACAGCCGAGCCAGTCCGCTGCCAGCGCCTCGAACTCGGCGACAAAGCGTCCCTGGATCATCTGCCCGGAGGTGAGGACGGTCTCGATCCGGTCGCGATCAGCCTGCGTGAACGTGGGTTCGCAGAGTCGGATCATGGGTGGCCTCGCGGGGCTCAGACGTGAACGGAGTGGCGATACCAGGCGATGGTCTTCTCGATGCCTTCTTCGAGTGACACGCGGGGCTCGAAACCAAGCAGGTCACGGGCCTTGTCGATGTTGGGCACGCGGGTTTCCACGTCGGGGTAGTCGCGGCGCACAAAGCGAATCTCGGAGCGCGAGCCGGTGAGTCGGATGATCAGCTCGGCGAGGCGCAGGACGGTGATGGTGGCGGTCGGGTTGCCAATGTTGAAGACCTGCCCATTGGCGTTTTCGCTGTCGAGGGCCAGGAGTGTGCCTTCCACCATGTCGTCCACGTAACACCACGAACGAATCTGACGGCCGTCGTTGTTCACAATCACGGGGTCGCCCGCGAGGGCGCGACGGATGAAGTTGTGAATGGCGCCCTCGCCGATCTGGCCGGGCCCATAGATGTTGAAGGGACGCACCGAGACGAGCGGTATGCCGAACTCGCGACCATAGGCGTGTGCGAGGTGTTCGGCAGCGATCTTGGCCACCGCGTAGGTCCACCGAGACTCGCCGACCGGGCCGATGGAGGTGGGCTCGGACTCGAGCGCATTGTAGGCAAAGCGCCCGAAAACCTCACTGGTAGAGAAATCGACAACCCGCTGCACCGTTCCTGACGCACGGCAGGCGTCGAGCAGGTTGGTGGTGCCATCAATGGCCACCCGCATGGTGCGGACCGGGTTATTCAGGACGGTGCTGACGCCCGCGACCGAAGCGAGATGCACGACGTAATCCACGCCCTGAGCCGCTCTGGTCATGCCGGCGAGGTCGCGCACGTCGCCCTTGATCAACTCGATGTTTGGATGCGCCGCGATGGGTGAGTCGGCCAGCGTGTTGCGATCCAGGGTGTCGTAAATGCGGACGTGGTTGGACTCGACGAGGCGAGCGGCCAGGGTGGAGCCGATAAATCCGGCACCACCGGTGAGCAGGATACGCTTGTTGTGAATCATGAAGCGCCAGGAAAGGGTTAGCGGGCCTGCGCGGTTGGCACAGGCTGTAGGTCTGCTACCGGGGCCAGATAAATCGGATCGGGATGAAAGATGGCGAGCCGTTGTGGCGACTGGATGCTGTACTCCGAGAAGCGCTCAGCCCACAGGCGCCACTGACGGGTCGCCAGATCGGGGGCGTTCAGCGTGGGGCTCAGCAGCGTCTCGAGCTGAAAGCGAGCATCGCGCGCGATGTTCGCGTCAGCTCCCGTCACCAGCAGCGTGCGCGCGGAGTTGATGGCCTCGAACCATCGGAAGTTGCGTCGAAGCAGCGTCGCGGTCGCCGACTGCAGCCAGTCGGGAGCGCCGGGCAGCTGACTGGCGCGAACCATGGCGTCGAGTCCGCGGCGTCGGAACTCGACGGCCTCTTCGTCTGACTCAGCGGGGTACTCCCACAGGTAGTTACAGGCCAGCATGAACTGTAACTCCCACGAGTTGGGAAATTGCTGGACGCCTTCTTCAAGGATCTGCGTCGATGTGGAGACGGTCTCGCGCGTAAAGGCGGCGCCGTACATGACGAGCGTCGCCGCCCACTCGTAAACCAGCTCGAATCGGGGATCGAGCGTGGTGATGGTGCGCAGATGAGGCCGAAGAAAATCGACGTCGCGCTGGCTCGAGCGCGCCTCCGCGAAAAAGCTCAGCCCATCCAGCCAGAACAGATCGGCCAGCGCTTCGGGGTAGCCAACGGCCACGAATCGAAGAATGCGCGGGTCGGGCAGAACCGCCTCGGCCTTGTTGGGGGGCGTCATATCGCTCTGACGGATCGCGGCGGCGTTCACCCGCGACATGATGGCGAGTGAAAGCAGCACGATGACACCGCATGCGAGCAGGGCGTTTCGTACGAGCCTGGATTCACGGAGCAGGGCGATCATGGTCTCTGTCGCGACGAAATGAGGACAGGCGGGCACCCGCGTTAACCGTGCGCGCAGCAGGTGACAAGGCTGGACAACGAGGGTGGCCAAAAACGACCAAAGGGCCGGCGAACCGACCCTTTGTACACGGAGACCGTGGAGTTCGATTACTCGAGCTCGTTGGCTTCGTAGAGACCAGCCGAACCGGTCAGTTCCATTGCGGCGATGGTGCCGAAACGAACGAACGTCGAGTACTCGGAGTCGTCGTCAAGGTTGGCGAATGCCGAGATGGTGAGGGTGGCCGAGGTGGTCACGCCAGCGGTGTTGTACTGGTAGGCGAAGTAGTGCGGGTCGGTGAGGCCGAACTGCAGCGAGCGCCAGGTCTGCGAACCAGCGGTAGCGGTGAAGTCGGTCGTGATCTTGCGCGAGCCGAGCGAGCCAATGGCCGGCTCTGCTGTACCGACGCTGGTCGGGAACTGCGGGTCGATCAGGTCACCAGCAGAGGTGCTGTGGTCAGCGGTGAAGTAGGTAGCCGAGGAGTTGTAGATCTGGCGAAGGTTAAGGCCAGCCTCGTTGGTCTTGGACTTCTTGATGAACTTCAGGAAGGCCGGGATGGCGACAGCGGCAAGAATACCGATGATGGCCACAACGATCATGAGCTCGATGAGGGTAAAGCCCTTGCGGTTACGGAGATGCAGCATGTGATTCACCTTAAACAAAGAGAGGTGGTTGTTTCCTTGGGGCCGAACCACCGGCGCCCTCAGACTTCGCCAAATTACTTTGCGAGGAGCGTGCCAACCTTTCAACAGGACCCTCATGAAGGAAGATCTCTCCCGATGTTTCAGGGGCGGAACACGTGTTTCACGGCGTGTGCGGCAAGTTTTGTGTGTCGCATGCTGTGTCAGTTGACGAGGGGCGCGCAAACAATTGGACCGTGGCTCGCAAACAGGTCGGGCTAGCCCCTCAGCGAACAAACATGCAGTGACACAATTGGGCTGACACGCTGCGAGGGAGTGACAAAATTCGGCACACAGGAGCATGGGCGTATGTTTCAGCGATCCTGCATGGGCGCGACACGGCCACATGCGGCATCGCCGGCGCACCCGCGGATGAAAGAACGGTCGTGTTGCGTTTTCCATAGGCGCTCCCTCACCGGGAGTTGCACTTGCGATGACACAACAAAGCGCACGCAGTGTGATGAATGGCAAAAACGAAAACAGCGCGCTCAGGGGCGCGCTGCAGATTTTTTCGACGCTCGACCTTGCGAAGAGGCGTCACTCGAGCTCGTCGGCCATAAAGACGTTGCCGCCCATCGTGGACGTCGTGAACATCGTCGAGAAGACGCCGTCACCGTCCTGGTCACCACGCGCAACGGCTACCCACCAGTGTGTGTTTGGTTGAATGGAGGCGCATGCACCCGCAAAGCCCGTCGGGTCGGCGCAGGCAGCGCCGCCAGGCGTTCCGGCAATGAAACCATACTGGAACCATGTGTTGCGCGGCGCGTTCACGCCCAGGGTCTGCCAGTCCAGCGAGCAGGCGCTGACATCCATGGCGACCGACTGCGCACCACCGCCGAGGCTGGCCGGGCAAAGTGCATTCGAGGTCAGGTACGCGCCATTGAAACTCTCGAAGAGCTCCTGTTTGGCTGCGATCTCGGCCAGAAAAGCCTCTGCCTGCGCGATCCGCCCCTTCTTGACAGCGCGGCCATACCCCACGAGCGCGGCAGCAGCCAGGATCGAGATGATCGTCACCCCAATCATCAGCTCCATAAGAGTAAAGCCGCGATCCGAGTGTCGCGGCATCTGATTTGATTCAGCCATGGGAGCACCTCCAGCGTCAGATCCGGCGTGTGCCGGTTTCGATGATTGTTTTACCTTATCGGCACACATCAGGAACACAACTGGTCAATCGTCCAGACCATCGGCGTCTATGCCATACTTCTCCAACCGATATCGCATGGAGCGGAAGGAGATACCCAGCAGCTTGGCGGCCTCTTTTCGAACGCCGTTGGTGCGACGTAACGCCTTGGTGATCAGGTTTTGCTCCAGCGTTGCCACGATATCGTCCAGCAGCAGGCCGGCCTCCGGAATCTCAAAGTCGCTCGCCCACTGGCTTAGATCATTCCCTTTCTGCATGTGGTACGGCAGCGACTCTACCGTGATCATGTCGGTCGTCTCGAGCGTGACAGCTCGTTCGATGATGTTTTCAAGCTCACGAACGTTGCCGTCGTACGGATAGCTAATCAGCAGATCCATGGCGTCGCGTGCGACCCCACGAATCGACTTGCCCATGTCGAGCGCGTACTTCTCCAGAAAATGGTGCACCAGCAGTGGCAGGTCTTCTCGCCGCTCGCGAAGCGAAGGCAGAGTCAGCTGAATCACGTTGAGCCGATAGTAGAGATCCTCTCGAAACTCGTTCTTGTCGACCATCGCTTTCAGGTCACGGTTGGTCGCAGCGACGACTCGGCAGTCGATCTCCTGTTCGGTCGCTGAGCCGACCGGCTTGATACGTCGCTCCTGCAGAACTCGCAGTAGACGCACCTGCATCGGCATGGGCAGCTCGCCGATCTCATCGAGAAACACCGTACCGCCAGACGCCGCGGCGAAGAGGCCCTTCTTGTCGTTGCCCGCGCCCGTGAAGGCTCCTTTCACGTGACCAAAAAGCTCTGACTCGATCAGGTTCTCGGGAATGGCGCCACAGTTGATGGGCACAAAGGGGCCGCTCGCCCGATCGCTCTTTGCATGAATCGCGCGCGCCACCAGCTCCTTACCGGTACCACTTTCACCGGTAATAAGGACCGTGGTGCGTGTGGGGGCCACTCGCACCACCATGTCAAAAACACGCTTCATGGCGGCACTGCGGCCCACCATCGACTCCAGTCGTGAACGACCCGCCAGCTCCTGCTTCAGGTAAAAGTTTTCGCGCTCCAGCCGACGCACGTCCAGCGCCTTGTCCACCTGCACCAGAAGCTCGTCCACCTTGAACGGCTTGGTCACGTAGTCCCGGGCGCCCTGCTTCATCGCCTCGATGGCAGTCTCGGTCGTCGCGAACGCGGTCATCAGAATGACCTGCGTCGACGGCTCAAGCTCCTTGACGCGCCGAAGAACATCCAGACCGCCCACGCCCGGCATCTTCAGGTCTGTCAGGACAAGATCGAAGTTCTCCTGTTCCAGCACCTGAAACGCGGATTCTCCACTATCGGCCGTCTGGACTTCATGGCGCTGTTTCTTCAGCAGAATCGTCAGAAAGTCGCGCATGCTCCTTTCGTCATCAACGACCAGAATTCGACTCATGAAACACCCTTGGAGGTTATAAACGGGCGACGCTGCTGCACCGAAAAATCGCCGGAATCAATGGCAGGAACCTTGATGCCTGGACGGGCACGGAACGGAAGTCGCAGCGTAAACCGTGCGCCTCCAGAGGCAAGGTTCTCGGCCAGCAACTGACCTCCGTGTTCTGACACGATGCGATGACTCGTCGCGAGACCCAAACCGGTGCCGTCAGGCTTGGTCGTAAAAAAAGGCTCGAAAAGCTTCTCCAGCGCCTGCGGAGCAAGCCCAGGGCCTTCATCGTCAATCAGGACATCAATCCACTCGATCTCGTCTTTATCGCTCGGCGGCTCGACCCGAAGCGTTACGCAGCCTTTCAGCTGCTGAGCCTGACAGGCATTCCGGAGCAGGTTCCAAAGCACCTGACGAATACGGTCCGGGTCCACATCCATCCACAGCGCATCCCATGAACCCGTATCCAGCTCGAACCTTATGTTTGATGCCAGCTCGTGGTCCTGGCGAAACATCTGAACGGTCTCCTGAAGCAGCACAATCAGATCGGCGCGGCGCAGATGGATGCTTCGGGGACGCGCGTAATCCAGAAACTCCTTGATAAGACCATTCAGACGGTCGACCTCGCGGAGCACGATCTCCATCAGGGCCTGATCCTCGGGGTTGCCCTCGGCGTTGGCCCGGAGGATTTCGACAGAGCCGCTGATCGCAGCCAGCGGGTTGCGTATCTCGTGTGCAATGCCGGCAGCCAGATTGCCCAGCGACGCCAGCTGTTGTTGTCGCGCGATCTGGTCTTTCAACGCCCGCAGCGTCGTGAGGTCCTCCAGAAGCAGGATCGAGCCAGACGGGTTCCCCTTCGCATTGCGGAGCGGTGACATGGAGATCGCCAGATAGCGTGTGCTGCCGTCCGGGTGCTGCAGAGAGAGGTCCTCCCGGTATCTCTCACCTCGCAACTTCAGCCGCTCGATCGCACCCATCAGACGCGGCAACTGATCGGCCAGTCGCTGAAAGCTCAGCTGCCGGAGTGGCAACCCGGTGATGCGCTCCGCGGACTCATTCGCAAAGATAATGCGGTCTTCCACATCCAGTGTCAGCAGCCCTGAATCGACCGAGCGAACAATGTCGTCGTTCAGCGCACGCAGCTCGCGAAGGTCCAGTTGGCGACGTTCCAGTTCCGAACCGACCTGGCCCAGCTTTTCGGCCAGAAAGCCGCTCAAAAAAGCGACGGTGTAGAGAGCCACAATGTGTATGAGCAGCGCGTAAACGGGCACGCGCGCCGGAACCTGAGCCAGCTCGGGGAATAGCTTGATCAGGCCGGGTCCCGCCGAAAACTGCACCACGATGTTTAACACGAGCCCAACCGCTCCCGTCGACGCCGCAAACAGGGCGCCCCCTCGCCCACTCAACACAGCACCCGAGAAAATCGTCAGAAAAAACAGGAAGATGAAGATTGAGTCCAGGCCCGAGGTGAGAAAAACCAGACCCGAAACCAGCAAGGTGTCGCCAGCAATTTGCAGGTGAGCGAGCCGGCTGAGCGACCACGTCGAACGCAACCACGCCACGTAGCCCAGCGTCGCCACGTACGTGCCCACAATGAGCGACACCATGCCGACGTGACTGGGATCGCTGAACGACTTTACATCGTTGATATTGACGGCGATCGCCGAACCCAGAAGCAGCGTCACCAGAACCAGCCGGAACAGCATCAGCCATTCAAGCCGCTCCTTGACAGCGGACTGGCCAGACAGCTCCGCCGTGCTAACCGATTCGGGCACGGGTGCCTCCGGCGCGGGGATCAGTCCGTACCAATGTTGTCGGCCAGACTGAAGATCGGCAGGTACATCGCGATGAGCAAACCACCGACGATGCCGCCGATGAACACCATCATGATCGGCTCGAGCATGGCCGTAAACGCATCCACCGCGACGTCGACCTCTTCTTCATAGAAGTCTGCGATCTTGTTCAACATGGTGTCCATGGCACCCGTCGCTTCACCGACGCCAATCATCTGAACGACCATTGGAGGGAACACACCCACCTGAGCGAGCGGCTCACCCATCGAACGACCTTCGGCGATCTTGTCTTTCACAAAAAGCACCGCCGATTCGATCACCTTGTTACCGGCCGACTTCGCCACAATGTCCAGACCGTCGAGAATCGGAACGCCGGCAGCGACCAGCGTGCCCAGCGTACGCGTGAACTTCGCCACGGCATTCTTGCGGATGATGTTTCCGAAGATCGGCATCCGAATCATAATCTTGTCGATCAGCACACGTCCTTTCGGGTTTCGATACACGGTTCGAAGCACGAACAGCGCTCCGAGCAATGAACCCAGATAGACGTACCAGCTCTCCTGAAATCCTTCAGAGATGCCGATGACGATCTGGGTTGGACGAGGCAGCTCGCCACCCATGTTCTCGAACATGCTCTGGAACGTCGGGATAACCTTCCACAGCAGCAGGGTAACAACGCCGATCGAGATAAAGAAAATGGTGGTCGGATACGTGAAAGCACCCTTCACCTTGCGCGCCAGCTTCACCGACTTTTCGATGTAGATCGCCAGACGGTCCAGAATGCTGTCCAGAATACCGCCTACCTCACCGGCGGCGACAAGGTTCACGTACAACTCATCGAACACGCGCGGGTGCTTGTTGAGTGCCTGTGCGAACGTACCGCCCTGCTCGACATCGGCCTTCACCTGAAAGATGATCTTCTGGAATGCCTTGTTTGGTTCGGCACCGCCGAGAATATCGAGCGCCTGCACCAGCGGCAGACCGGCATCGATCATGGTCGCGAACTGGCGCGTGAAGATAACCAGCTCCTTCATCGACACGCCGCCGAGCGCCGGAAGGGCAAAGGGCTTGGCCTTCTTCTTGATCTTGCTCGGCTGAATGTTCTGCGCCTTGAGCTTGCTGATAACGTCCGCTTCGGACTCAGCCACCATTTCGCCTGTGGCTGGCTCGCCGGTGCGACTGCGTCCTTGCCAGACAAATGTTGCGGACATGGGGAGTTCCGGGGTGAAGAGGACGAAGCGTCAGCGATTACGCTGAGCCCTTGAGCATGGTGCGAAGTTCGTCGATATCCGTCGAACGGGAGATCGCCTCGTCTATCGTTATCAGACGTCGCTGCAGAAGTGAAAATAACGCCTGATTCATGGTCTGCATCCCATACTTCTGCGCGCCGACCTGCATCTGGCTGTACATCTGGTGCATTTTGTTGTCGCGGATCAGGTTCCGAATGGCAGGCGTCATCACCAGGACTTCAAGCGCCATGCAACGCCCCTGCCCCGTCGACCGGGGGATCAGCTGCTGCGATACGATGCCCTCCAGAACGAACGACAGCTGCGCACGAACCTGGTCCTGCTGGTGCGGCGGAAATACATCAATCACGCGGTTCACGGTCTGAATCGCTCCGTTCGTGTGCAGCGTGGCCAGACAGAGGTGCCCCGTTTCGGCGATCGATAACGC
>JAGWVZ010000422.1 GCA_018970625.1 Myxococcales bacterium
CGGCCGGCGTGTAGGGCAGCAGCTCGGTGTAGTCGCCCGCACGGGTGACGTGCATGGCGCAGCGCGGAATATTGCTCCCTTCCACCAGAATTTCGAACGCCGGAATTTCGTCGTCGGGCGGCGTTACGCCGATCGCATAATTGATAAATCTCTCGGCATTTGCGCTCAGGATATTGCCCGAGCCGTCGACCGGCGAGTAAAAATACGTCGCCGTCCACAGCCAGTAATGCCCGTCACGAATATTGATTTTGTCGAACGTGGATGCGGTGGAATCCGGCCAGAAACCCGCCGACTGTCCAATATGCTGGTAGGCCAGCGTGCGGACATCGGCCCGGCTGCGGTCGGCGACGTCGCCGCTCACGAAGCCGATGGCGGCTTCCTGGTTGGTGGAGCCAGCGAGGTTGGTGACCATGGCGCCGTTGTTGCGAACATCGATGCCGCCGAGTCGTTCAACCGGCAGGCCCGCTGCCCGGGCAACCGCAATACCGGCTGCGCTGGTGCCATTTCGCGAGAAGATCTGGGCGTCGTCGGTCCATGGCGCAACTTGCCCCTGACTTTCAAATCCATAAACGAAATAAAGGCCTTCCGAGCTGATGACCTGCTGGGTGCTCTCGGTGGGGACAATCAGATTCCAGCCGAGCACCGGGCCCTCGAACTGACCAATTCCATCGGGCAGCCCCTCGACACCCGGGCAGGTAGTGGGCGTATTTCCCATGATCCCGAATTCGGCAGGGACGCCTGTAAGTGGCAACGTGCAGACGCCCTCGGTGCCGTCAGCATTCCAGAAATTGGCAGTGCCGGTAATCGGGGTACCATCAATAAATGCGCTCATGGCGAAACATGCGCCAGGGGAGGCATAGACGATGGTGAGCTCCTCGGCGGCATTGCGAAAAGCCGCGGCGAAATCGCCGACAGTGGGTTTCTGCGCGCTGCCGCCAATGCCGTAAACGGGATTGGGGAGGCTGGCACAGGCGGGTTCGCCTTCGGCGAAGGCGGAACCGGCGACGAGGCCGGTGGCGCTCAGACCGAGGAGCGCCGTGATGAGGAAACGGGATCTTGAAGACATGGAAATGCTCCCTGAGGACAGCGGGCAAACGCCGCGAACAGACGCCGACTGTTGAGCGAATTCCGTGCCAGTTTCAGCGATCGCGATAATTCCTGACCAAATGGGTCGGGAATGTGTGAAAAACACGATATTTCGCGGCGAAAGCGCCCGTTACTTCAATGATTTGCGCGAACGGCCGCGAAAAATCGCGGCGGGCCGCCACCGATGGTCGGCGCTGTGGTTTTCCCCGTGATTTTCGTCGGGCTGGCGTAGGGCGCGGCGTGCGATGATATTTCGCGGCAGGCCGCGAAATGCGCCGCGATGGCGGTCAGGCGGCCTGCCCCGATTGCGCGGATGCGGCGTTCAGCGTGGACGCCGAGCCGGGGCCGGCGATCGGCGTGAGCGCCGCGTGAGAGCGTGCCGAAGCGACGAACGCGCGAACGAATTCGGTCGCGGGATTTTCCAGAATATTCGACGGGGTATCCAGCTGGTGCAGGGTGCCATCCTTGAGCACGGCGATGCGATCGGCGAGCTGAAAAGCCTCGTCGAGGTCGTGCGTGACAAAGACGCTGGTGATGCCGAGGGACTGTTGCAGTTGGCGCAACCACGCGCGCATGGCCACGCGGACCTGTGCATCGAGGGCACCGAATGGCTCGTCGAGCAGGAGCAGTCGCGGCTCAATGGCGAGCGCGCGAGCCAGGGCGACCCGCTGCCGCTGTCCGCCCGAGAGTTGCGCCGGGTATCGCTCGCCGAGCGTTGGCAACTGAACGCGTTCGAGTAATTCGTCGACGCGACGTCGAATTTCTGCACCGGACGGCCGCGTCGCCCGGGGGCGCACCGAGAGTCCAAAGCCGATATTTTCTCGAACCGTCATGTGTTCGAAGAGCGCGTAATTCTGGAACACAAAGCCAATGCGGCGTGACTGGGTCGATGCGAGGGTCACGTCGTCGTTGTCGAAGAGCACAGCGCCAGCGTCGGGATAATCCAGCCCGGCGAGAATGCGCAGCAGGGTGGTTTTTCCTGAACCGGACGGGCCTACCAGCGCCAGCAGTTCGCCCTGGTTGACCTGCAGCGACACGCCGTCGAGCGCGCGAAAGGTGCCGTGATGACGTGAAATGGAGCGGGTTTGAATGGTCATGGATACACCTGATGCCATGAAGGCAGGGAGGGGGTGTCAAGCGATGGTTAGTGTCGGGCTTCGTACCGGCGGTCGAGCCAGCCGCGAACGGCCAGCGAGAGCAGACCGCAGAGGGCCAGCATGGAAGCCACCGAGAATGCGGCGACCAGATCGTAGTCGTTGTAGAGCTGCTCCACGGCGAGCGGCAGGGTGTTTGTTCGGCCGCGAATACCACCCGATACAACGCTGACGGCACCAAACTCGCCGATTGCGCGCGCCGTGCAGAGTACTGTGCCATAGGCGAGCGCCGGAAGAATCGTGGGGAAGGTCACGCGCCAGAACATGAACCAGGGCGAAGCGCCGAGCGTCAGGGCGGCGAGCTCCTGCTCGGGGCCACGCGTCTGCATGAGCGGAATGAGCTCTCTCGCCACAAAAGGCAGGGTCACGAAGATGGTCGCCAGCACAATGCCCGGCCACGCGTACACAATCGCAATGTCCATGGCGTCGAGCCAGGGCGCAAACAGGCCGCGTGATCCAAACAGCGTGATGATCGCCATTCCGGCAACGACCGGCGACACCGTAAAGGGCACATCAATGAGGGTGACGAGCGCCGCTTTACCCGGGAATTCAAACCGGGCGATGCACCATGCGGCCGCCACACCGAACACGATATTCAACGGCACCGAGAGTCCCACGGCGAGCGCTGTCAGCAGAGCGGCGTGCCGGGTGTCGGGGTCACGCAGCGTCTCGAGCGCCGCCGGAAAACCCTCGGCCAGCGCCTGTGCAAAGACCGCGAGCACGGGAACGACGATGATCAGCGCCACCATGATGACAGTAAGGACGGCCAGAACCCCGGGCCAAACCGGCGATGCGTTACGCGACATGGCTGCCTCCCGGCATTTTTCTGCCCACGCTGTTCAGCACCCAGAGGGCGCCGAACGAGACCATAAGCAGGGCAAGTGCAAGAACGGCGGCGCCGGCATAATCAAACTCTTCCAGCCGGTTGACGATCAATACCGGTGCGATTTCGGTGCGCAGCGGCATATTGCCGGCAATAAATATGACCGAGCCGTATTCGCCGACACCTCGCGCAAAGGCCAGCGCGAAGCCGGTGAGCAGGGCAGGGCGAAGCACCGGCAGAATGACCCGGAAAAAGGTTTGCACGGGTGACGCTCCCAGCGTCCATGCGGCCTCTTCGCGCGACCGGTCGAGCGCTTCGATCACGGGTTGGGTGGTTCGCACGACAAAGGGCATGCCAACGAAGAACAGGGCCATGAAGATGCCGGGGCGCGAATAGGCAATTTCGAATCCCGCGGGAACCAGCCAGGCTCCGAACCAGCCGGAAGGGCTGTACAGCCATGCGAGCGCGATGCCGCTGACCGCGGTGGGCAACGCGAAGGGAATATCAATGAGGGAGTCGACGAACGCGCGTCCCGGGAATTTGACGCGTACGAGGGTCCAGGCGATGACCATGCCCACGGGCAACGACGCGAGGGCAGCCAGGGCAGACGCGCCCAGGCTGAGCGCGAACGCCGCCCTGATTCGCCGGTCGGTCACGGCGGCGACGATGTCGGCCGGTTCCGACGTCGCGGCCAGAATCAGCAGGCCGAACAGGGGCAGGAGCACGATGGAGCCGAGCCAGATGGACGTAATGCCCAGCGTGGCGAGTCGGCCCGGCAGAATGTCTCGCCGCAGTAGCTCTCTTCGCGCGGCAGCGCGGGACGGCGTTTCGGAGCTCGAAGAAACGGCCATCAGGGCG
>JAGWVZ010000423.1 GCA_018970625.1 Myxococcales bacterium
TGACGATATCGAAGACGCGGCCCACCAGAAGGCTGCGGTAGTCATCGACACCCTGCGGAGTGGCGATGGGTATCCCGTAGGCGGCCTGACAGAGCTGTGTAAGCCAGGCCATGTCTTCGTTGACGCGGTCGCGCTCCCGAAAGAGCAGCTCAAAGGCGCCGCGCAGCGCCTCGACCCCTCCCATGGAGGGGGCGAGCGCGGCGACGATCTCCATCGAGTCGAAGAAGAACCCGGCCGCGGCGGACCGGTATCCCATTTCGAAGGCTTCAATGGATTGCATGCAGGCTTACAGGGAATCAGGCAGCGCGTGCCGCAGCGGTAGAGTGCTGCGGCCGAGAATCAGGCGTTCTCTTCCTTGCGCTTCTGCTCGTATTCCTTGACGAGGGTCTCCTGCACCTGACGGGGCACCTGGGCGTACTTCTTGAATTCCATGGAGAATTCAGCCTTGCCCTGCGTCGAGGAGCGGAGGTCGTTCGAGTAACCGAACATTTCGCCGAGCGGCACTTCGGCTTCGATGGTGGCGGTGGTGGTCTGGTTCTCGTTCGAGATGATCATGCCACGACGCTTGTTGAGCGTGCCGAGAACGGTACCCGAGAACTCCTGGGGAGTCTCGACGACTACGCGCATGATGGGCTCAAGCACGACCGGGCCACACTTGGTGTATGCCTCACGGAAGGCCGTACGTGCCGCAATCTGGAAGGCGCGGTCGTCGGAGTCGACGGCGTGCCAGCCACCGTCGTTGATGCATGCGCGAACACCGACAACCGGGAAGCCGATGAGGGTGCCACGCTGAATGGCGGTCTGGAAGCCTTTGTCGCACGAGGCATGGAATTCTTTCGGGATCACACCACCCACGATCTCGTTGACGAACTCGTAGTTCACACCCTCAGGCGCGGGCTCAAAGAAGCCCGCGACCTTTGCGTACTGACCCGAACCACCGGTCTGCTTCTTGTGGATGTACGAGTAATCGGCGCGCTGCGTGATGGTCTCGCGGTAGGCGACCTGCGGCTGGCCGACTTCGACTTCAACGCCGTACTCACGCTTGATGCGCTCGATATAGACTTCGAGGTGAAGCTCGCCCATGCCGCCGATGATCGTCTGACCGGACTCTTCGTCGCGGCTGACGCGGAAGGTCGGGTCTTCCTTCGAGAAGCGATTGAGTGCCTTCGAGAAGTTGGCGAGGCCTTCCTTCTTCTTGGGCTGCACGGCGAGCGTGATGACGGCGTCCGGAACGAACATCGACGTCATGGTCACGGTGATGGTGCCATCCGTGAATGTGTCGCCAGATGAGCACTCGATGCCGAACAGGGCGCAAATATCGCCTGCCTGCGAATACTCAATGTCGTGCATTTCGTTCGAGTGCATCTGCACCAGGCGACCGACCTTGGCCTTCTTGCCGGTGTTGACGTTGACGATCGTGTCGCCCTTCGAGAGCTTGCCCTGGTACACGCGCACGTAGGTGAGCTGGCCATAGCGACCGTCTTCCAGCTTGAACGCCAGCATAACGAGCGGCTTCTCGGGAGAGGGACTCAGCTGAATCAGCTTCTCTTCACCGGGAGCAGCCTTGTCATCGGCTTCGTGAGCTTCATACTTCATCTCCAGCGGGCTGGGCAGCAGCTTGCAGATGTTGTCCAGCAGGATCTGGACGCCCTTGTTCTTGTAGGCCGAGCCGCAGCACACCGGCGTGAACTTGCGGGTAAAGGTCGCCTTCCGCATGGTCGACCACAGGAGCTCTTCCGAGATCTCCTCACCTTCCAGGAACAGCATCGCCAGCTCGTCATCGAAGTCCGCGAGGCCTTCGATCATCTTGTTGCGCTGCTCCTTGACGACATCCAGCAACGCGGCCGGCACGGCTTCACGACGGATGTCTTCGCCGTTGGGCCCGTCGAAGTAGATCGCTTCCATCGACACGAGGTCCACGATTCCCTGAAGCTTGTCTTCCAGGCCGATCGGGTGCTGAATCATGTACGAGTTGTGGCCCAGCTTCTCGCGAAGCTGCGCGCACACGCCAAGCGGGTTGGCGCCAGAACGGTCACACTTGTTCACAAACGCGATCGCCGGAACATTGTAACGACGCATCTGACGGTCGACCGTGATCGACTGCGACTGAACGCCGGCAACCGAGCAAAGCACGAGGATGGCACCGTCAAGAACGCGAAGCGCGCGCTCCACTTCGATCGTAAAGTCCACGTGGCCGGGGGTATCGATGATGTTGATCGCGTAGTCACCCCACGTGCAGTACGTCGCGGCCGACTGGATCGTGATGCCTTTCTCGCGCTCAAGGTCCATCGAGTCCATCTTGGCGCCGACGCCGTCCTTGCCGCGAACTTCGTGAATGGCGTGGATCTTGCCCGTGTAGAACAGAATACGCTCCGTCAGCGTCGTCTTGCCAGAGTCGATGTGGGCCGAGATGCCGATGTTACGCAGGAGATTGAGGTCTTTGGACATGACTGAACACAGGTGAAAGGGAACGAGCCTAAATTGCCGCGGAGCGTCTAGCGTGCTCTGTTCCGTTTGTCACGCCTCGGAAAAGCGAAAAATCGCGTGAGCGCAGTCGGTTCACCCATTCGTCTTCCACAGACCCAACAATCGATTCGGGCTTTACAGCTTTCAACGGCTCGCGCAGTACCCCAGTCAGCCTCCGCACTCAGTTTTTCATGTGAACGCAGGCCGTTTCACTCCTGCCTGCGTTCCACCATCAGCCCACTTCTGTACACACGGCACGTCAGCCGGTTTTCTTCCGGGGCTAACCATGCGTGATCGTTCTCTCCTGCTGATTCTCCCTGCATTCCTCGCCGCGTGCGGGGGTGGCGCCTACTACGCTAACCCCGACTCTGGCCACAGCAGCTACTGGCAACAGAACGCGACCGGCTACGCCGAAAACACCGCCGTGTACGGTGGCGCTTCCGCTTACGCAGAGGCCGAGTATCACACGGTCGATGCCGTACAGACCGTCGCGCTGTCCTCCATCGAGTCCATGCCGCGGCGGCAGCGTGAGCGCAGCGCTCAGGTCGCCATGCCGGCTTCGTCGACTCCGCCGGCACCCTCCATTGCCCTCGCCCAGAATCAACCTGCCGAGCCGGTCAGCAGCGAACCACAGGTACAGGTGGAAGAGCCAGAGACCGAGATGGCAAGACTACTGGTCTACACCGCACAGATCACCCTCGCCATCTATCAGGTCACCGATGTGCAGGAGCGCACGGTGGCCTGGGTCGAAGGGCTCGGCGGCTATGTGTCGTACCGGGACGCATGGAGCATGACCCTGCGGGTACCCGCCGGCGAGTTCCACAGCACCCTCGATGAGCTCGCAGGGTACGGTGACGTCCTCGCCATGCAGTGGCAGGCCGAAGAGGTGTCTGATCAGTTCCGCGACCTCGACATCCGCCTGCGCAACGCCCTCGACATGCGCGACCGACTCGCCGCCCTGCTTGAACAGGCGGAAACCGTCGCCGACGCACTCGCCATCGAAGAACAACTGCAGCGACTGACCCTCGAAATCGAACAGCTCCGCGGACAGCTGCGCTCGCTGGGTGATCGCATCGCGTTCTCGACCATCACCGTATCGTTCAGCGCCATCAACACCGCGAACGTGCCGACCAACGAATTCCGTCTGCCTTTCCAGTGGTTATCCGCCACGGGTATCGAATACCTCCTCTCCTACTGACGCAACCGCCAAACCCGTGAGCTTCCTGTCATGAAGAACCGACTCACCACGTTCCTGGCGGCAACCTTCGTCGCCGCCACTCTGGCCGCCTGCGGAGCCCCCTGGGCCATTCAGGCGCCCGACGGCATGGTCGAATTCCATGAATCCCGCTGGTCCAACTACCAATGGCGCGCTTCCAGCGTCGATGGCGTTGTGGTCGGCCTGCGCATCATCCGGCAGGGCAAAAACCGGGATGTCCCCCGGGGCGACC
>JAGWVZ010000424.1 GCA_018970625.1 Myxococcales bacterium
GGTCGGGCAATCGAGCGTCGCTCGTGTTGCCGCTGCCACGACAAGGTCAGGCGAAATGACCGGGCCCAGTCGCCAAGGCGACCCTCCAGAGCCGTGTAGCCCAATTGTCTGTCCTGCTCCTCGTACGTCAGGCAGTCCGATGACGGCGCGAAGGGTGGAGCACACTGGTCGGTGCGCGGCGCATCGCGCTGGCGGTATTCGTACCAGGCGAAAATGGCCTGAATATCGGGTGTAATGCGCCAGACAAACCGCGCATCGCCCGTAAATTCGCGAAACCCGGTTCCCAACTGGGTTTTACCGTCCTCATCGAAGCGAGGTACCTCGGGTAATTGCCCATCTCTCGGATTATAAACGGGCCCACCGCTCCTCAATTCGTCGATGTCGCGATAACCAAATCCCAGAATACCGCCAAACCGGGGACCGGCTTGAAACTCTGCCTGCGCGCGACCACCACGCTCGTTGTCGGCCGAGCCATATCGCAGCATGAGCCGCGGGCGAATTCGCAGCCCGGTCTCCTCGGGGACGACCTCGGGCTCGATGGGATTTGCCGATATCACACCCGCCATGGCGTCGCTGCCGAAGCGCGTGCTGGCGCTGCCCCGCAAGACGTCGATACTCTCAATGCTGCGCGAGTCGATCGTAAAGAAATACTGATTGGGTCCCTGCCTGAACAGGCTGTTATTCAGCCGTACACTGTCGAACAGAATCACCGTCTGTTGTCCGGTTCGACCGCGAATGAACGGGGAACCCTGTGCATGGGCCGTTTGTTGTACAAACACGCCAGGTTCGTAGCGCAGCGCGTCTGGTGCAGAGCGCGGAACACGTTCTTCCATCTGCTGTTCGGTAACGCGGGTGGTCGCCCGAGTGGATGACAGACCTGCGCCGTGACGTGTCATGGACGAGTAGTCCACCACAGGCATCACGGACTCGTCGTCGGCGGGAACATCGGCAGCGCTGCCTTCGCCCGGCTCGACCTCCGAGGTCGTCTCGGGCGCAACCTCGTCTGAATCGCCCGCATCGGATGTGGCGGAGTCGCCGGGCAGGGCGTGGGCATCAGCATTCGCTCCGGTGACCGAGTCCTCGGTTACCTGCGACACTTCCTGAGCGTGCAGCGTGTTCAAGACGGGTGACTCCACGAGCAATAGCGCGGTCATCGCGCGAAGCAGCCGTCCTGCTCGGCATGACCGAATCGTCCAACGGGCTGTAACTCGACCTGTATGCATGTGGGGCACCATGACAGGTTTTCGGACGCTCTACCCGGGGCGATCGCCCCAAAAGGGCAGCGGCAGGGTGCGTGATGCGTTAGCGCCCAGACACATGTCTATTCCCGACGATCCGCAGGCACTCGGCCACGCGTGCGACGATCACCCCCGCGGGCTGCATACGGACCATCTTCTGGTACAGGTCGCGGCGCTCCGCCTCTGGCTTTTGCTCGTCTTCCAGCGACGTCCAGAGCGACAGGCCCAGGCCGCGCCGCTGAACCTCGCGACGCAGGACGCGGTGAGCCAGCATGTGATGAATGACCAGATCGGTCGAACGGGACGAAACCAGGGCGCTCATGGGCCAGGCTTCGTAATAGCGCTGCCGTATATTCATCGACTTTGAGCCAATCAGAAGGCCGCGCCGGCCGCGAAAGCCAGCGAGCTGAATACCCAGCAGCACCGTGGGATCGAAAGACGTAATGAACGGGTCCGACCCGATGTGGTGGCGATTGAGCACCTTCATAATCGCAGCGACGGCGGTGGGCACCGACGTTTTAATCTCCAGATCCAGCTCCACCTTGCCGGCGAATAGCCCGCACGCCTCATCCAGCGTGGGCAGTGGTTCGCCGTTCGCCAGTCGCAGCTCCCGCAGCTCGGCCAGCGTCGAATACTCCACCTCCAGACGTCTGTCGGTGAGCCGCTCGGTCGTGGGGTCGTGAAACACCACGGGAATCCCATCGCGGGTCAGCTGTACGTCGAACTCGATTCGACAGGCGCCCTGATCCATCGCGACCTGAAACGCCTCTAACGAATTCTCGGGTGCTTCAAAGCATGCACCACGGTGTGCGATCAGTTCCATCATGCCTGGCCTGTGAGCGCGGCTTGCGGCCGCCGTAGGGTGGCGTTACCCTACCCGTCGGTGCGATCAGGTCAAGTTAGCCGCTGGTGTGTTATGTGTTCTCCCATTTCGGCCGCCTCGTCTGCCGAATCTCTGCGGCACTGGGTGTCACAGTTGGCAACTTTGATTGCAACGCCTCACGTGCCCGTCTGGGGGTGGTTGTCTGCGGATACGCCACAGTCTGGCTCACGTACGCACATTCCCGTGAACCGACTGCGCCCGCTGGCGGAGTGGGTCACGGACGAGCCCGATTTGCAGGGCGGTGGAGAGTTCTGGTTGTTGACGGTGTATCAGGGGCATTTGCTGGCTGTTGTGGTCGCGAACTCGTCGGGCGCATGGTCGGTGCGACGAGATCGGTTTCAGTCCTGGGGCTGGTCCTGACACCAGAGGAGGTCGCGATTGGGTACATTGGGCAACATCTTCGAGTCACCACCGGAAGGTCCTCGCGGTCGTGACCTGCAACATACGGTGCGGGTCAACCGCGCGCAGCTGCGCGGTGGTCGGGCGCTGGCGCCGCGCGTCCCAGAAAGACTTGACCTCGATGGCATGCCCGTGTCGCGACAGATTCATCCGGACGATCCGCCGGGTGCCGTGGTGCTGCGATTGCCCGGCGATGCCCCGGAACGGTTTCGTCTTCGCTTGCGCGGTCACGGGGAGGCCCGCGCTGACGGTGCTCCCGGCGACCTGTTTTTGACGGTCATCGTCGATGATAGCGCCGCCGATATGGAATTGTTTCAGGAAGATACCGGCGGCGTCGATCCTGACTGGCTGGAACGCATGATGCGAACCCTGGGGGGTGGGCAGGCCACATCGACTGGAAAATCCCGCCAGCAGAATTTGGACGCCAGCCGTGGCACCACGGACGCCCTGCAAAAAACCGATGACCGATGGCTGGTGCCAGCCATGATCGTGGGCGTGGGTGTGGTGGCGTGGTTGCTCCGTCTGGCCGGATGGTGGCCTGTTTAGCACCAACCCACGCGGGAAATCCGGGTTGCCGTGGTGGCGCGCGGGTTGCGATTCCGTGATCGGATTGATAGACGACCTCGGCCGATCCACCGCGCTTGCCCCTTCATGGAGCCTCGACATGTCGTACACCCACTTCGACCTCTACAATCCGACGCCCGACCATCGCCGCCTTCGTGAGGCGGTGCAGCGCTGGGCTCGCGAGAACGTGGCGCCACAGGCCGACCACTTCGATGAAATCGAGGAATTGAATGTGGACCTGTTTCGTCGGTTCGCCACCGACATCGGTCTGTTCGGCGTCACCATTCCGGAATCTGCAGGTGGTCTTGGGCTCGATGCGGTCGCTTCGGTCATTATTCACGAGGAATTGAGCCGGTTTGATCCCGCCCTGACCCTGTCGTACCTCGCTCACGAAGTGCTCTTTGTGAACAACTTTTACTGGTCGTCCAATGACGAGCAGCGGGCACGCTATCTGAGCAAGGTCATGGACGGCAGCTGGATCGCGGGCATGGCCATGTCCGAACCGGGAGCAGGCACCGACGTGCTGGGCATGACCACAACGGCCACACGGGATGGCGATTTTTACGTGCTGAATGGCACCAAGCAGTGGATTACAAACGCCACCGTTGGCGATGTGTTCCTGGTTTATGCAAAACTCGACCGAAATAATCCGCGTTCCATGACCGCATTTGTGGTCGAGAAATCGATGCCCGGGTTTTCGGTTGGAAAAAAAGAAAAGAAAATGGGCATGCGTCAGTCGCCCACCGCGCAGCTGATCTTCGAGGATGTGCGCGTCCCGGTTTCCAACCGGCTCGGCGAGGAAGGCGGCGCGCTGGTTCACATGATG
>JAGWVZ010000425.1 GCA_018970625.1 Myxococcales bacterium
TGCTCGCTGAAGTGCCACTGCTGCAGCAGTCGCTGACACCATCGGGCTATGCCATCGCCCTCACAGGCAACCTTGGCAGCCTTCGTCCCACACCTCTCTGAGGTGTGGTTCAAGCGCCGCGGGTATGCACAGCGCGTGTGTGTGGGAAAGCGCGATTGACAGTCACGACGCTGTGCACCTAAAGTCCACTCTTCGAGAGCCTGGGACTCTTGTATTGAAGCCACTTCAGGTGCGGCAACCCTGCCGAAACCGCATCCGCGCACGAGGACTTTCATGAGCCATGTACCGCAGCCAATCGAGCACGACCTTGGTGGTTATATCTCCAAAGCGTTCGACATTTACAAACAGGACCTGGTCAACTGGATCATCATTGGGGTGGTCGGCACATTTGCGCTGGGAGTTGGCTTTCTGGGCGGCTTTCACATTTGCGCCATGAAGGCACTCTCAGGTCAAAAGCCTGAAGTCGGTGACGTGCTGGCTCCCTTCAGTCGCATTGGCGAGTGGATTCTACCGATTCTGGGTCTGTCAGCTGTGGCCATTCTGCTGGGCTGGCTGTGTGGTCTGGGAATCTTCATCGCGATCTACTTCTCACTCCTGTGGATGTGGGCGTGGCCGCTGATGTATTCGCAGAATCAGACGTGGGCACAGGCCAAAGAGACCTCGACGACGCTGGTCAAGTCCGCGATGGTTCCCAACTTCATCCTGATGTTTGTCGCGGGCCTCGTGGGTGGTATCGGCGGCGTTGTGGGTCTGAATTTCCTTACGGCTCCGCTGACGGGCATTATTCTGGCCGTTGCCTACCAGGCGCAGTTCGGTGCTTCGGGCGGCTATGGTGGCCCTGCTGCGCTGCCCGGTCAGGGCTATGGTGGTCCGGCTCCCGGCGCCTGGGGCGCGCCTCCGGCTGCTGCGCCCGTGAATAATGCATGGGGCGCGCCTCCGGCTGCCGCGCCCGCCGACAACAACGCATGGGGTGCACCGCCTGCGGCTGCACCGGCGAATAATGGCTGGGGTGCTCCCGCTGGGACCCCGGCGCCCGCCGACAACAACAACCCGTGGGGCGCACCGCCCGCCGCTGCGCCGGCGCCCACACCGTGGGGCCCGCCTGCCCCGACTCCGGCGCCTGCCGACAACAATAGCGCCTGGGGAGCACCTCAGGCTGCCGCGCCTGCACCCACGCCGTGGGGAGCGCCCGCTCCGACGTCGGAACCGCCCGCCGAGAACATTGAGAGCGCAACCCAGTCGACGACCAACAACCCCGACGAAATCGTCGCCGGTAAGACCATGGCTATGAGCACGCTCGACTTCGAGAAGATGCTGGCCGAACGCAATAAGCCGAACTCCTGATTTACCGACGGCTTTAGCGACCACCTGACACGCGCGTTCGCGGCAGTTCAGGGCCACTGACAGAACTCCACCGGCCGAGCGAAGCGCTTCGCATGTGCCCGTTGACAATGCGTTTTTGCGCCGATAACTTCATGTGGTTATCTGGTTCAGAGTGGCTTTTCGGTGTCCCCATGTCTGGCAAACAGGAATCTGATTCGCACGACCTGCGTCAGGTGCTTCGACAACTGCGCGAAGAACATGCCGTGTACGACGCGCAAATCGAAGAGTTTAATCGACGCGTCTATCTGAGCATCCGTGAACAGGCCGAAAAAAAGCGACTTCAGAAGTTGAAGCTCCACACCAAGGACCGCATTGCATGGCTTGAGAGCCGGTAAGCGGTCGCCTCCTCTGCAGACTCAGGTTCCCCTTGCGGCTTCTTATTCGCATCGCCCTTGTGCTCGGCATCTTCTCGGGATCAGGGTACGCCACGCAGGAACCGAACCCGCCAGCGCTGCCCGCAAGCTTTGTAGATTCGCTCCGGGAGCACGCCGCGACACAGCCGGCAGCGGAGACCGAAGACATTTCACCAGCGACGGCTCCACCTGCCGCGGAGCCCGAGGTGGACCTCACCGCCGGAAGAGACGCCTCAAACACCACGCTGCTTGAGGCTGCCCAACTGGCGCACCTCGCTGATTATGAGAGTGCCCTGACTCTGGCGTTATTCGTGGCCAATGAGAGCGACGACCCGTCACTTCAACAGCGCGCTCACCTGTTGGCCGGCTGGTCGGCGTTGCAGGTGGGCGATGCTCCCGTCGCGGTATCTTCGCTCGAAGCGGCAGGTTACCAGGAGTCAGACCCCATGTTTGGGTACGTGCGGCTCTGGGAAGCCAAAGCGTCGTTCGTGGTCGCCGACTATGAAACAGCCGTTGCCGCGTCAGCCGACGCCGCTCGCGTGATTGAACGCGACATTGGCGAACACGAGGCGCGCATGTTGAACGCCCGCGCATCGCTGTTCGTCACCGATGACGTGACAGGCGAAGTCGCGCGCACGATTGAGCTGCTGGAAGAGTATCCCGACTATCCGTGGCGCAACGCCGCCCGTCTTGAGATGGCGCTCGCTGAGCATCGAGCGGGTGATGATGGCGCTGCCGCGCGTCGGCTCTACCGGCTTATGTGGGACCGACCGTGGTCGCCCTTGTTACCGCGCGCAGTGGCGCTTCTGGACCAGCTGAACGCTACAGCCGAGCCGACGCGAACGTTCGAAGAACGACTGGAGCACGCGCGCACCAGCCGCGCGTGGCGGCAGTGGCGGCTGGCCGACCGGGAGTTTCAGGACCTGCTGGCGGCGGCGGCCGGCGACCGTTCGCTCGAAAATCGTATTCGCCTTGAGCTGGTGCAGAATGCCTACGAAGACGCTCGCTTCGACGACGCCATTCGCTGGCTCGATGCGATCGAAACGGACGGCGGCATTGGCGTTGCACGGCTGGATCTGGCTCGTTGGCGGGCGCGAACGCTCGGACGGTTGGGTCAGCGGCAATTGGCCTACGACACCTACGTGAACGGCTTCGGCAGCACACTGAGCCGTGCCGACCATGAGATTCTGGGCGATTTTGCGTTCGATGTCGGGCTGTGGACGCAGGCCATTTCGCACCGCGAACATCACTGGTCATCCTCGCAGTGGCGCGACTTCAATGGTGTTTTCCTGCGCTACCTCGCCGACCAGCACATCGAAGCCGTCCGCGGCTTTCGGGCCTTGCGCGATCACTCCAACGGGGCCAACCGCGCTCGTGCCACGTACTGGCTGGCTCGTACCCTGTACCAGCAGGGAGAGCATGACGAGGCGTTCGCACTCATGGACGAGGTCGTCGCAGAGCGGCCACGCGAGTACTACGGTGTTCAGGCGCGCAACCGGCTCATGGAGTGGCGCGGTGATGCCAGCGTCGCCGGCGAAAGTCAGCGTGCAGGCACATCGCTGCCCTTGCCCCCCTCTGCAGGTCGCGTTCACCTGCAAGGGCCCGGCTCGGAACCCGACGGCACCTACTCTGGCTTTCGTGCGCTGTATGGCGACGAACACCTCGATGAATTCGGCCGGGGCGACACAGACAACGGTTCGCTGCGTCGTCTCGCTGACGAGTGGGGTAACGACTTTCCATCTGCGGTCATCGCGGCTGGCCTGTACGAAGCCGGCGCGCTGGAAGACGCCCGTCGCGTGTTTCGTGACGTCGCGTTTGAATTCCGGGTGCTTGATCGCCTCTTCGCCCAGGGTCGTGAGGTGTCAACACGCCGCCCCATCACACTGGAGCGTCGGCTGTGGCAGCCCGAGGTGGATAATCGCCGCGCTCCGGGTTACTGGTGGGGCATGGATAACGCCGCCCTGCGCTACCCGGGGCCGGGCAGCGACGTGCAGGCATGGGTCGACCGCCACGAACGCATCCGGGATGGCCGCGCCGAGCTGCGGCCCCTTATCGAGGCTGCCACCCGCGAAGTGGGCGAAGCATACCTGATTCGCCAGAGCGCGCTCGACCTGGACCTGCCTGATCCGATGGAGTCCGA
>JAGWVZ010000426.1 GCA_018970625.1 Myxococcales bacterium
GGACGATCCCGATGGCACGATCGACGAATTCATATTCAACTACGGCGACGGCACGCGTCTCGAAGTCAGCGCCAGCCCTTTTGCGCTGCACACCTACGCCGCGCCCGGGTTCTACAACGTCGAGCTCTCGGTGGTCGATGACCGTGGCGCCAAAGAGTCGCTCACCGTGTCCATCGAAGTGCCCAGCTGGCCCGGTGCACCCGACCCCATCGACGCGCGCGACGGTGGCCTGCCCGACAGCGGCAGCAGCGACGCCGGTCCCGATGACGACGCCGACATCAGCGCTGACGGCAGCAGCGAGCCCGCCGACGGATCCAGCGGCATCATCGATGCCGGCATCGTCGATGGCGGAACAACCGACGGCGGCAGCACGGACGGAAGCGGCGCCGTGGACGCTGGGCCGGTGGATGCAGACCCATCGGACGCTGCGCCCGCACCCGACGATGCTTCGCAGGGCGGCGGTGGCTCTGACGCGGGCACTTCGGTCGATGCCGGAGCGCCAACCCCCGTGCCCCTCCCTGAACCTGCGCCCGATGCCGGCTGAAACCAGGTGGCAGCCGGGTATGGCCGCACTGCGCTTGCCGATTGCGAGCCATGCCCCTAAAGTGTGCGGCGCTTGTTTCCTTTTCTTCAGTCACGAGTCCGAATCATGAATGCTGGTTCCTACATGCACTCCATCTGCTGGGTTTGTACGTCGTGTGGATTCCTGCTCGAGGGCGGGCAACCTCACATGGAATGCCCCATCTGTGAGTCGTACAAGGACGCCTTTATTGACACGCCATCGCACGTGGAAGCGGAGATTCGCAAGCAGTACGGCGACGCCATGAACTCCGCAGAGGCCCGACAAACTCGCCTCAAGGTGCTGGCCGAAAAAGGTTACACCCGCAAATTCCGCGTCAAGGGACGCGTCACTGAACTCGTAAATCTCGATTCCGCATCACGGAAAACACTTTGAATCCTGTTTCTCCTGTTTCTCTTCCGAGCCTCCCAAAACCACTTCACGCCGACTCGGTTCGCTTCTTTGCCTTTGGTGGGCTAGGTGAAATCGGCATGAACTGCGCGGTCTTTGAATGCCGCGATTCGCTCCTTGTTATCGACTGTGGGGTTACCTTTCCCGAGACAGAACATCTGGGCATTGAAGTGATCATGCCCGATTTCCGTTGGCTGGTAGATAACGTCGAGCGCATCGAGGCGCTGGTCATTACCCACGGCCATCAGGATCACCTGGGCGCGGCCGCATGGCTGCTGGACCTCGTGGATATCCCTGTCTATGCGCCGCGTTTCGCCAAACGGATTCTGGAATCGGTGCTGGTCGAACGTGGACTGCAGGAAGACACGCAGCTGTTCGAATACGACGACACCGACCTGCTGGAATTGGGTCCCTTCCAGATGGAATTTGCCCGGGTCAACCACTCGATTCCCGATACCTACGCCTTCTGCCTGAAAACCCCCGTGGGTTATTTTGTGCACACCGCGGATTTCAAGATTGACCATCGGCCCTACGGCGAAGCGCCCGCCGACCTGAGCCGCCTCGTAGAATTCGGCGATCGTGGAATTCGCGCGTTATTTTCGGACTCTACCAATGTCGAACGCCCGGGCGTATCAGGCTCCGAAGCGGTGGTCGCCGAGCGCCTGAAGGAGATTTGCCGGCACGCGCCCGGTCGCGTGGTGGTGACCATGTTTTCGACCAATATGTTTCGCATGCAGGCGATTATTGACGCCGCGCACGCGAGCGGCCGCAGCATCATGGTGCTCGGGCGCAGTCTTCAGAAGCATGTCCGGCTGGCCCGGGAATGCGGCATTCTTCAGTTTCCCACCGGTCGGCAGGTGGTGGACCTGAGCGATTTTTCGTCTGTGCCAGCCGATGAATTAATTATTGCCTGTACCGGTTCGCAGGGGCAACCCGCTGCTGCTTTGACGCGCATGCTGGCCGGGCAACTGAATCCCGCACACTTGCAGCCTCGCGATACCGTCGTATTCAGCTCACGTATTATTCCCGGCAGCGAACGTCCGGTAAACGCATTGAAAGACGTATTATTGCGCCGGGAAATTACGATTATCGACGACCGCAGCGTCCACGTCTCGGGCCACGCCTGTCAGGACGAGCTGCAGCTCATGATGCGCATGATTCGACCGCAGGAGCTCGTTCCAGTGCACGGCGACTATCGATTCCTGCACAAACACGCACGCATGGGACACGCGCTGGGTATTCAACGCACGCACGTGATTGAAAACGGTGACGTGCTGGAGTTTACCCCGCAGAGCACATCGGTGCGCGGTCGCATTCAGGTGAGCGCCATCGCCGTGGCCGACAAGGTGCTGGGGCCTCTCGACGGTGAAGCGCTCCGCGACCGCGCCCGCATCGCAGAGCGCGGCCTCGTCACGGTCTCAGTCGCCCTCGACGAAGAGACGGGGCTGGTGCGCGGTCGCGCGCGTGTGCTCAACCGGGGCGCGTGGGAACCCGCCATGGCCGAGCAGGACGTGACAACCCTGCTGGAGGGGCGCGTGGCCGATACCGTAAACGGCATGAGTCGCGAATCGCGCCTCGACGCCGAGTCGGTGCGTGATGCGGTGATGGGCGCTGTGCGCAAATGGTTCCGCGGCGAGTACAACCGCAAGCCGTTTGTGGACGTCATGGTGTTGTACGTGGGCTGAATCATCGCCCCCCTGCCGCATGGTCCTGCACCCCTGAAACCCGGCGTTGCCGGGCGTGGGAAAACAGCACGTGAACTCGACGCCGCTACGCCATCAGGCTGCGCGGATTTCGAACATAACGATGCGCGTCGTCGGAGCTGATCAAACCTGCTGCGAGCAGGTCGCGCAGCGCCCGGTCCATGGTCACCATGCCGTCGCCGTGCGACGCCTCCATGATGCTGAGCGCCTGATGCATCTTGTTATCCCGAATAAGCGTACGCATCGCGGGGTTGGCCGTCATGACCTCGAACACGCCAATTCGCCCGCCGCCTACCCGGGGCATCAGTCGCTGACTGACGACTCCCAGCAATGCGGCAGCCAGCATCGAGCGCACCTGCGCCTGCTGGTGCGCGGGGAACACATCAATGATGCGGTCGATCGCCTGAATGGCATCGTTAGTATGCAGGGTGGCCAGCACCAGGTGGCCCGTTTCAGCAGCCGTAATGGCCGCCGAGACTGTCTCAAGATCACGCATCTCGCCCACGAGGATGACGTCGGGGTCCTGTCGAAGGACATATTTCAGGGCGGCGGCGAAGCTATGGGTATCCGACTCCACCTCACGCTGGTCAATGGTCGCCAGCTTGCTGGTGTGCACAAACTCAATGGGGTCTTCAACCGTAATAATGCGACATGTGCGGTGCTGGTTAATGCGGTCGACCAGACACGCGAGCGTGGTGGATTTGCCACTGCCGGTAGGTCCGACGACCAGCAGCAGTCCGTGCGGTCGCTCGCCCAGCGCGAGCACGCTCCGTGGCAGACCCAGCACGTCTGCATTGGGAATCGTCGAGGCGATGGTGCGCAGGGACGCCGCCATGTGCCCTTTCTGGAAGTATGCGTTCACACGAAACCGCGCCCCGGAATCCAGCGAAAGCGCGAAATCAATTTCCCGATTAATTTCGTAATTACTGCGCTGGGTGGTGTTGAGAATGGAGAATAACAGGATTCGCATGTCGGTCGTCGAGAGTGGCTCCACCTCGAGCGTGCGCAACACGCCGTCCACGCGCAGAATCGGAGGCCGACCTACGGTCAGGTGAAGGTCGCTGGCCCGGTGATGCTCCACCACCTCAAGCAGGGCCTTCATGTCGAGCCCCGTCGAGCCGCCCTTCGGGCCGGTCCTGAGGGTGGCAGCACCGGTGGCCATGCCCTGCGCG
>JAGWVZ010000427.1 GCA_018970625.1 Myxococcales bacterium
GCTGTCGACAGGCTCTGGCTCTATCAGGCACCCATCGTGATTGGTGGCAGGGCGGCCGCCATGTCCGTGGCTGGCGTCGGCATTGATGCGCTGCCTGAAGCCGCGCGTGCTCGGCACTTGCATGTGCAGTCTCTGGGCGATGACATTCTGATTCGCGCTGATTTTCGCGTCGCCTGAAGCCAACGCGAGGCCGCAATCTCCCTTGCACTTTCTGCAGGTGCTGCCTAAACCCGCGCACCGCCGCGTCGCCGAACGCTTCTTTGTCCCCCTTGATGTGACTGCCCTCCCATGTTCACCGGTCTGATTGAAGACAGGGGTCGTGTTGTATCGAGCAGGCGCACGGGCAGTGATATTCGGCTGGAGCTGCGCACCGCCCTGCCAATCGCCGAGATTCGACTCGGTGACAGCATCGCGGTCAACGGCGTATGCCTCACGGTCACAGCGATGACGGCAGACACTTTTTCGGCGGATGTCTCTGTGGAGACCGTTGAACGTACCGCCCTCTCCGGGCTGCAGCCCGGCTCGCCGGTTCATCTGGAGCGGGCGATGAAGGTCGGCGACCGGCTCGATGGGCATATCGTGCAGGGCCACGTGGATGCGGTGGGTACCGTTGTCCGCAACGAACGCGACGGTAAGTCGTGGCAACTGTGGATCGACGTGCCACCCGCCATTCACCCTGAAATCTGCGAAAAAGGCTCCATCGCTGTCGATGGGGTCTCGCTGACCGTCAATGAGCTGACCCCGAACGGGTTCAGGCTCACGATCGTACCCTTTACGTCCGACAAAACCATGCTCGCCGACTATCGGGCAGGGCGGTCGGTCAATATTGAAACGGATGTGATTGGCAAATACGTGCGCCGGCTGCTGCAGGGCTCTGCTCCACGAGTGGGTCCTGTAGAGTCGATGCTGCAACGGTTTGGCTATCTGGGATAATTCGAGGAAGGATAATGCCACTCAGCCCCATGCCTGAAGTTCTGGATGCGATTCGCCGCGGCGAAATGATCATTCTCGTCGATGATGAAGACCGCGAGAATGAAGGCGATCTTGTGATCGCCGCCGAGAAGGTTACCCCCGAGGCCATCAACTTCATGGCCAAGTGGGGGCGCGGCCTGATCTGTCTTTCCCTGACGCAGGACCGTCTCGATCGGCTCAAGATTCCGCTGATGGTGCCGGCCAACACCTCTCAGTTCGAGACGGCGTTCACCGTGTCGATTGAAGCCCGCGACGGTGTGACCACGGGCATCTCGGCTGCCGATCGCGCGCACACCATCCTGGTCGCGGTCGATGACAACGCCAAACCAGAAGATCTCGTCACACCGGGGCATATTTTTCCGCTGCGTGCCAAGAATGGTGGGGTGCTGGTTCGTACAGGGCAGACCGAGGGCTCGGTCGATCTCGCCCGCCTCGCCGGGCTGAAGCCGGCGGGCGTGATCTGCGAAATCCTCAACGATGATGGGACGATGGCGCGCATGAACGACCTCGAGGCGTTCGCAGCCGAGCATAATCTGCTCATCGCGTCCGTGGCGGACATTATTGCCTGGCGGCTTCAGCAGGATGCGCTGGTCGAGCTGGTAACCGCCTGCGATTTCCCGTGCGAAGCATCGCCAGACTTCAAGCTGCGGGTGTATCGCGATGTCGTCGAAGGTGGAGAACACCTCGCGCTGGTGCTCGGAAACCCTGCCGAATCCGACGCGCCAGTGCTTGTCCGCGTGCAGCATCAGGCCGTTATCGGCGATGCCCTGCGGAGCACTACTGCGGACGCCGGTTGGCAACTCCACGGCGCGCTGAAGGCCATCGCCGACGCTGGGACCGGTGTGCTGGTTTATTTGCACAAAAAAGAGGCCGGCCGAGTCGAGACCATTCGACAGTTCCTGCTGAACGACGAACAGAAACGAGCGCTGGAGACCAACTTTCCGGACCTCGTCCACAAGCCCAGCGTCAACCGACCCCGCCCAGAGTTCCGTGATCTGGGGGTAGGAGCACAGATATTGCGCGCCTGCGGGGTCACGCGCATGAAGCTGCTCAGTAACAGCGACCGTAACTTCGTCGGCCTTGACGCCTATGGACTGGAGCTCGTGGGGAACCACCCCATTCCGATTCCGGACTATCGTAAAGCCTGACTCTCCGCACTCTTGCCGTCCAGGTACCCTATGCCACGTCATCTCGAAGGAAATCTGATCGCCACAGGCCTGCGTCTGGCCATCATCACCAGCCGATGGAACCACTTCATTGGCGACCGGCTGGTAGAGGGTGCTCTGGACGCGATCAAGCGGCACGGCGGCGACCCTGACGCTGCCGACCTTGTGTTCGTTCCCGGCGCGTTCGAGATCCCGATCGCTGCACAAAAGCTCGCAAAATCAGGGAAGTACGACGCTGTCATCTGTCTGGGGACCCTCATCCGTGGCGCCACCCCGCACTTCGATTACATCGCAGCGGAAGCCACCAAGGGTGTCGCCGCGGCGTCCATGGACACCGGCGTGCCCCTTTCGTACGGGATCATCACCGCCGACAGTCTGGACCAGGCCATTGAGCGGGCAGGGACAAAGGCCGGGAACAAGGGACACGAAGCCGCACTTGCTGCCATCGAAATGGCTAACCTCTTCAAGCAGATCTGATTTTCATGGCCGCAAAGTCATCGCAGCCGCAGGAAGATGTGCGGCGACAACTCACTCTCTGGGTGCTCGTGACCGCAGAATCTGCCGCTATCGAGCCAGCTCAGGCGCTTCGTTACTTCGAGGAAGCGTTCATCGCGCCACATATTGCTCCCACCGCGAACGAGAAGACACCCTTTTTTGCCGTGGAGCGGTTCGAGGATTACCTTCCTACGCCGGAGGCCTGGTCGGGTATTCGGGAGCGGGTGCAGCAGGCCGTCCTCTTCGTCGGAGACAACCGGACCCCGATCGACGCGAACATTACCAAAGCGTCTCCACGATGGCGCATTGAACGCATGCCGATCATCGACCGAACCCTGCTGCGCATGGGCGTCGCCGAGTTCATGTCGACGTCTCCCCGGCCTCGCGCGACACTCAATGGACTCATTGAGCTGGCCAAGAAGTTTGGCAACGACACCACGCCGGGATTCATCAACGGCATTCTCGACCAGATTCGCCGCAACCTTGATATTCCTTTCGCCTGAGGTCACATGACACGCAAGGCTCCGAGCCATCGTTTTTTCAGGGCGGCGGTCTCCTTGAGCCTCGTTGGTGTGCTGGGTGCCTGCGATATGACGGGGTCGGTGCCGCAGAGGCCGCCTTTCGCGGCGGCAGAGAGTCAGCCCACGGGACGCCGTCTGGATGTCTGGCAGGGCGATGCGCTGCATATGCGCATGCGACTCTCCATGGCCGGCGTGCGGGTGTACGATGAGACGGGGATTCGGCTCGGGCGATTGCTTCCCTCCGCCGATGGCTGGCTGCTGCAGAACCGGCTCGGAGAGACGCTCTGCGAGATTCCAGGTGAGACGCTGGGGCTTGTATTGCGCTGTGGCGATCGTCCGGCGGTCGAGATCGAATACGACGCGCTGGGCCAGATGAGCGTGCAACGTAACGGCGAGTCGGTCGCCATGATTCGGTTTGAGGCGGGGCAAGCTACGCTGACGCTGCTGGCTGGCCCGCAAGAGTGGACAGCCACGGAGGGCAGCACGGGCATTGAGCTTCGCACCTCGGGTGGGGAGCTGTGGCGAGTCGAACCGCCGGGTTTGTCAGTGCCGGCCGCACTCTCTCTGGCGATTCCCCCGCAGATGAGCGAGGAGGCGGGCACAGCCAGACTGGAGCGTGCGGCGATCGTGTGGATGGTGCAACGTGCGCTGTTGGCTGCGTCGCACGAGGGCGCTGGA
>JAGWVZ010000428.1 GCA_018970625.1 Myxococcales bacterium
CCGATTTTGCCCGTACCCCCTGGTACAACGAGACCAATGGCAAGGACCACTGGTCGGTCACCTCCATGATGTTCATGGGCCCCGGAATTCGCGGAGGTCGGGTCATCGGCGCCACCGATGCCCGTCAGAGCCCGCTGACCATTGACCCGTCCACACTCGCCGTCTCTGAGGCCGGTATCCGCATTACGCCGGGCCACGTGCACCACTCACTGCGCGAGCTGCTTGGCTTTGGCGAAAACCCTGTGGTTGAACCCTTCCGCGTGCAGGGTTCTGCCATTCCTCTGTTTTCCTGAATGCTCTCGCCCGGTCGTGCCGGGCAGGGCCGCTGCGTCGTGAACCGCGTGACTGATCTGTCAGGTGCCATCGCCACTCTCCATCCAGCCGCCGTCGTGCTTCTGTGCACCGTCTGCCTTGTGACCGCGTGTGGCGAAGAAGCGGCGACGAACGACCCGTCTGACGCCGGTGTAGCGGCACAGGACACCTTGCAGGGCGACGCCTCCGATTCGGATGGTAGCGCCCTGTCGCCAGACACCGCTGGTCTGGAAAGCGGTGAACCAGACGCCGGCGCCCCGGCAGATGTCGCCGATACCGCGAGCGACGAAGATGCCACCACGGTCGCCGATGCGTCAGACGTTGGCTCTGAGCTCGCCGAGGGCGAACGGTGTGGCGACGGCGTCGTCACAGGCATCGAGGAGTGTGATAACGGCGAAGCCAACAGTGATGCCGTGGCCGACGCCTGCCGCACGGACTGTCGTCAGGCGCGCTGTGGCGACGGTGTCGTAGATGCCGACGAGACGTGTGATGACGACAACGTGCTCGGCGGCGACGGCTGCTCACCGCAGTGCGGTGCAGAGTCGGGCGCTCGCGAAGAGGAGCCCAATGATGCGTGGAATACCGCACAGCCGGTGAGCGCGGGCACGCGCATTGTGGCCGGCCTCACCGAGTTCGACGCCGACTGCTTTCGGGTGAACGTTCCAGAGGGTGGCTGGATTCAGGCGGTGACCTCGTCTGCCACGCCCGACACCGTGTGTGATGTGGATACCTCCATACGTTTGTTTGGTCCGACCGGAACACAGCTCGCTTCAGACGCCGACTCGGGTGACGAGCTCTGCGCCGCGATCGACCCCGCGAGCGCTACCCGCGCCCGTTATGTGACGGCAGGTGACTACGCTGTCTGTGTAGAAGGCGTCGCGCGTATCGCGGTACCCTCCTACGCGCTCACCATCATCACTGGCAACGACTCGTGCGCCCGCTTCGAGGCCACGCCCGAGGTCGACAACGACAACGACGGCTCGGCTGACCTTTGCGATGACGACGACGACGACGACGGGGTTGTCGATATCGCTGATAATTGTCCCCTGGTCCCCAATGGGGCGGCCCCGGCCACCTATCGCGTGAGCACCGGCGGCTATATCCAGCACTGGCTGGCCGCAGGCCCCTTCCCACAGACCGGTGGCGCCGAGTGCCTGCCGTCCGAAGAGAGTGAAGTCGGCGCCGACCTCGGCGGCCTGGCACCCGACATCGGCGACCCGGCAGGGAGCGTCTCGTGGTCGTGGCAAACCACCCGAACCGACCGAATCGACCTGGCAGCCCGATTCACACCCAACACGTTTCAGGCTGCGTGGGCGTTTGCCTACATCGTGAATCCCGACGCGGCTCCGCGCAGCGTGCAACTTCGTGTGGGCTCGGACGACGGAGTTCGTGTGTGGTGGAACGGACAAGAGGTGTTAGAGTCTCAAACATGTCGCGCGATTGTGCTCGACGATGACATCATCCCCGTGACCTTTCAGCCGGGTGTGAACCGCCTGTTCATGAAAGTTCGTAACAATTCAGGCGCATGGGGCTACCTTGCGCGGCTCACTGACACTTCCGGAACCCCAATCGAGGGCCTCGAGATTCTGCCTTCAGGCTCGGGCGGCACCATCAACAATCAGCAGGACTCTGACGCAGACGGTGTTGGCGATCTGTGTGATTTGACCCCCTGAGACACCCTTCGGGCCCAAATTTGGCACATCTGCGCCGATTTTTGTCAGTAAAGTCCACTAAAACACTTGCTTCCCTGTTGTGTAGGCGTCACTCTCACATGGTGCACACTGGAGGCACCTTCAGGATTCAGATTGTTTCGTATTTTGACTCCCCGACGTTCAGGTTGGTTTGTCCCCTGCTATGAGTCGTGCCGTCGCTATGAACAAACGTCCTCGGTTGCATTCGGATCCATCGATTGACTCGTCTCTGGCGCTGCTGGTGCGTTCCATGCGAACCGCTCTCGGGCCTGCTGACGACGAGCCTCTGCATGAAGACCCGCCTCTCGTGCAGCCTCCCGAAGCGCCTCTGGAACAGGTCGTCCCCTCGGCGGGGATCATGCGTGTGCCCACCCAGCTGCGCACCAACCGCAGCACCTCCGAGGCAGCCCAGGTTGAAACACCGGCGATCTCACGGCGAGCCATCCTCTCGGACTCATCGGATTTTGACAACGATGGCGTCTCGGGTGATTCCGACAACCCGATGCTCAGCGGCGTGTTTCGCAAAACCCGCACCCGCACCGTTGAGTCCGCGCGCTCCCATACACGGCGAAACGACACCCCCATCATCTCGCTACTCCCCCCCGGCGATGCACTGAAGTGGGACGAGTTCAACGAACCTGTCGCGGACGCCGAAATCGATGAATTCCTTTCGGACTCTGGCGCTGACCTCGCGCGACCATCCGAGGGCGCGACCACCGAAGCGCCCACCCCTTTTGCGCCAGACACCTACAGCGACTGGTCCGAGAAAAACTCGCGCGGCGAATCGTAGCGCGCCCGCTTCGGCCTGGCTGTCAGGCGACGTGCGAATGAAAGCGCCACCTTGTACGGCAGCGGTTTTTCCCCGGTACCCCCGGCGATTGCCGTCTGATGATCGGCGCTGGGGATTGTTCACGGCGCCGACGCCTGACCGGTACAGCGCGTCTGCTCCACGATCACCAGCTCGACTCGTCGGTTCAGCGACATGCCGTCTTCGGTGTCGTTCGTTGCGATAGGCATGGACTCGCCAAAGCCGCGCGCGGTGAGACGGCTGTTTTCGACGCCGGCTCGCTGAAGGTACCGCATGACCGCGCTGGCACGACGCTGCGACAGATCCAGATTGTACTCGTCGCTGGCGCGCGAGTCCGTGTGGCCCTCCACCCGCACCAGCTGAATGTTCTCGGCGACCTCCATCGCTCCCGCGACCTGATCCAGCATCGCGAAGCTGCGCGCCATAATCACGTCGCTGTCGGTCTCGAAGTACACCGCCTCGCCCAGCTCAATCGATTCGCACGTCACCAGAATCAGCCCGCCCTCGTCGGGACAGCCGTCGGTGTCGTCCACGCCATTCAGCACCTCGGGTTCGATCGGGCAGGCGTCTTCCTCATCGCCGATGCTATCGAAGTCGTTGTCGGGTTCCGGGCAGCCGTCATCATCCTGCCAGCCGTCAAAGTCCTCGGGCTGGGTGGGGCATGCGTCGTCACCGTCCAACAGGCCGTCGCTGTCGTTATCGGCGTCCGGACACCCGTCCTCATCTTCGAAGCCGTCCACATCCTCGGCCATGTTGGGACACTCGTCGTCACGGTCCAGCAGTCCGTCGCTGTCGTTGTCCTCGTCGGGGCACCCGTCCTCGTCTTCGAAGCCGTCGCTGTCTTCGGCAACGTCCACGCAGGCGTCGCGCTCATTCGGAATGCCATCGCCGTCGAGGTCTTCGTCGGACACCGCCGGCGGCCGATACGTGACGCCCGTGAGCACGCGAAAGTCGGGAGCGCCAAATCCACCGACCAGGCCAGTGCCAAAGCCGCCCTGCACCTGCCATCCCTCGGC
>JAGWVZ010000429.1 GCA_018970625.1 Myxococcales bacterium
GGACGGCACATGGGAAGATCTGGCCGCTATCGACAAAGTGAAGAAATCAGTTCGCCACACCATCGATCTGGGTGTCGACCGTCTCGTGATGAAGACGGGAATCGAAGCGCGACTCGCTGAGGCAGTGGACGGCGCGCTGACGCACGGTGATGGTAGTCTGGTCATTCTGTTCGACAGCGGCCCGGACGAAGGCACCGAGAAAATGTTCTCCACCCGGAACGCGTGCGTGGACTGCGGGCTTTCGTTTCCGCCGCTGACGCAGCAGAGCTTTAGTTTCAACTCTCCCCTGGGTCGTTGTTCGCACTGCGACGGCATGGGAGTCTTCTATCGCATCGATGAACGACGTGTGGTGCCGCACGACGACCTGTCGATTGCGGGCGGCGCTCTGTCGCCGACACGTGGCGACTCTGCACTGTCCGAGCGGCTCAGCGAAGCCGTGACGATGGTCTGTAAAGCGCTTTCGATAGACCGCGACATCGTGTGGTCCGACGTGCCGGCCACTGCCCGGCAAACCCTGCTGTACGGCTCCAAAACACCATTGGAAGTTCCGAGATCGCGAGGGACCGGCACCGTTCCTCTGCGGTGGCAGGGCGTCATTCCGGTCATGCAGCGAATCCTGGACAAGACGGACGACGACGACGAGTCCACCGTCGATCCGTGGGTCGTCGTCGCAGCCTGCACCGCTTGCGAGGGCAAGCGCCTGCGACCGGAATCAGCAGCTGTGCGTTTCAGAGGTACAACGCTCCCGACCCTCTCGAGTCAGGGGATTCGTGAGACCCGGGCCTGGTTCGACACGGTACGCCTGACGGGTCGAGATGCGCTTATCGGCGATGACCTGGTGAGTGAGATCTGTTCGCGCCTGCAATTTCTGGAGAAGGTCGGGGTCGGCTACCTTTCCCTCGACCGTCCCGGACCGACGCTCTCCGGTGGTGAAGCGCAGCGTATTCGACTGGCCGGACAGCTGGGCAGTCGCCTCACCGGCGTGCTCTATGTGCTGGACGAGCCATCGATTGGGCTCCATCAGCGCGACAACCATCAGCTGCTCGACATGCTCAACCAGCTGAGGGAACAGGGGAATTCAGTGCTGGTTGTGGAACATGATCGCGACACCATGCTGGCCGCGGACTGGCTGGTGGACTTCGGCCCCGGCGCGGGACGCGAAGGCGGCAGCGTAACATTTCAGGGCCACCCCCGCGATATTCAGCACTGTCACGAGTCCATTACCGGCGCGTATTTGTCAGGCACCAGAGCCATAGAAACTCCTTCCGTGCGACGCAAAGGAAACGGAAGGCAACTCACCGTTTGTGGTGCTCGCGCCAACAACCTTCAAAACCTGACGGTATCCGTTCCGCTGGGTACCTTTACGTGCGTAACGGGCGTCTCGGGCGCTGGGAAATCGTCTCTGGTGAGTGACCTGATTTACCCTGCCCTCGCCAATCATCTGTATCGCGAAATTCGAACGGTGGGACCGCATGACACCATCGAAGGTCTGGAGGCGATCGACAAGGTCATTGAGATCGACCAGCAGCCAATCGGGCGAACTCCCCGCTCCAATCCAGCGACATATACCAAGCTCTTCGATGAAATTCGGCAAGCCTTCAGCCAACTGCCAGAGGCCAAGATTTATGGCTACACGCCGGGTAGGTTCAGCTTCAATGTGAAAGGCGGACGATGCGAAGAGTGCGGTGGCGCTGGCATGAAGCGCATCGAGATGGGGTTCATGGCTGATACCTGGGTGATGTGCGATACCTGCCGAGGTCGCCGGTTCAATGAGGCCACGCTGCGTGTGCGCTATCGGGGCAAAAGCATCGCCGACGTACTCGATATGACGATCGCTCAGGCGACCGAGTTCTTCTCTCCATGGCCTAAAATCCGACGTAAGCTGGACACCATGCAGGACGTAGGGCTGGGCTATATGACCCTGGGGCAACCATCCACCACGCTCTCCGGCGGCGAAGCTCAGCGAATCAAGCTGGCACGTGAGCTGTCCCGCGTTTCCACGGGAGGCACGTTTTATATTCTGGATGAACCATCTACAGGGCTTCACTTTGAGGACATCCGACGCCTTCTGCAGGTCGTGCAGCGTCTTGTGGATGCGGGCAACACCGTCCTGATGATCGAACACAACCTCGACATCATTCGTGTCGCGGATCACGTCATCGACATGGGGCCGGGCGGCGGGAGTGACGGAGGCCAGATCGTGGTAGCGGGAACGCCTGAGGGGGTGGCACAGTGTCCCGTGAGCTACACAGGGCAGTATCTCGTGGATGAGCTCGCCAGAAATCCAATGGCCTGATTCGTCGTGACGGGCGTCGGACTCCCCCGCTCATGACGAACCGGCTCGGCTGACGTCGTCGCCACCTGTCGAATCGCGCACTTCCTCGCGCGACACAGGCACCACCACAAAGCTGGTTTGCACGACTTCGGTCGTGTATGGCTCAAAGATGATGACGCCGCCCGGTAACGCACTTTGCATCCTTGCCCTTCTGTACTGATGGACCCCGCAATGATTTCAGGCTCGTCCCGTTACGCGCCCGCAGTCCGCTCCGTATTGCTTGCAGGCGCAGCATTCTGTGCCGCGTGCATCGTCGCCTCGCCGGTGTGGGGCCAGTCCTGGGATGCCCTCCCGGATGAACCAGCTCGGCGGGCGTCGATCATCGAACCGGGAGTTCGGCTAGGATTCGGACCCGCCATCACCGGTACGCCCAACGATTCCGAGAGCGGCCCCACGCTAATCTCGGGTTCTGCATTCACAGGCTCCACCTTCCGCGCAGCGGGCGTGTTAGGGCTGCGAGTGGCACCTCCTCTTCGCGTACGCATTGAAGCTGGAGTCGGGTTCGGAACCATTACCGGGTTTGAAGAGACAGACCTGTATCGTCGAGAGCTCAAGTTTCGTCTTACCGCGCTTGACCTTCCCGTTGCGCTGGAGGGTGGCGTAAGTGCCGGCCCGGTGCGGTTTACCCTCCATGGCGGAGCCGGTCTGCGTGCCGGGATCGGTGTCGCCGGGCAGGACATTCGTTCAGGGGAGAGTCCCGACGAACCGGTGATCGACGTTCGCACCGGGCTTGCCTTCGGTGCTCTCGTTGGCGGAGGGGTCTCCGTTGATGCAGGTCCAGTTACTATCCCGCTCGAGGTCCGGTACTGGCGATCCATCAACTATCCGGGTAACACAGCAGACCGCTACGAATCGCCCGACTCAGCAACAGATAGAGGCCGATACTGGATCGATGCGGCCTGGACGCTCGTTGTGAGCACAGGGGTAGATATCCCGCTCACTCGACGAGAGCGCATAGTGAGTGAGCCGGTGGCGGATGCGGCTTATGTGCCGCCGCCTGCGCCGCCTCCACTTCCTCCACCGATGCCAGATCATGACGTCGACGGCGTACCAGACGCGTTGGACGCGTGCCCGATTGAACCTGTGGATCCCGTTCTTGGAATGACGACGGCGGGTTGTCCTGAGGGCGGAGGCATTGTCACCCTGTCCTGTGAGTTGATTAGCCTGTCGATGCCTGTCGAGTTCGTTACGGGGTCAGCGGAGCTCGACCCCATGTCTTTTCCGGTCCTGTACCTGATCGCCGACACGATGAATGTGGCACAGAATGTCCGACTCGTTTCGATCGAGGGACACACGGATGACCGCGGAAACGATGAGGCAAACTGGCTTTTGTCTGAGGATCGAGCCTACGCCGTTCTGGACTTTCTGGTCTCGGCAGGGGTTGACCCGAACCGCCTTCAGGCCGTCGGCTACGGCGAGACCATGCCCGTTTCTGACAATGACACGCCCGAGGGACGCGCGATGAACCGACGGGTCGAGTTAC
>JAGWVZ010000430.1 GCA_018970625.1 Myxococcales bacterium
CTACCGGCCGTAATCGACGAGGCGATTGTGTGGGCGGTCACCGAGGCGCGAGATGGTCTGGGAACCACCATCGTCTTCGCGGCAGGCAATGGCAATGAGCCGGTATCCGATGATGGATTTGCCAGCCATCCGAACGTGATTGCCGTGGCCGCTGTTGACGACCAGGGACGCAAGTCATGGTACAGCGATTATGGTGTTGCGATTGATATTTCGGCCCCTTCCGACGGTGGATTGACGCCGGGCGTATCCACGGTGGATGCACGTGATCGTGCCGGATATTCACGTGGCAATTATACGGATGGTTTCGGCGGAACATCGAGCGCTTCGCCTGTGGTTGCCGGCCTTGTGGGTCTGCTTGTGAGTGTCAGGCCAGAGCTGACCACCGAAGAAATTCGCGGAATTCTTCAGGATACCGCCGAGAAAATTGACCGATTGCACGGTCAATATGACGAAAACGGGCTTAGCCCGTTTTATGGATACGGTCGGGTAAATGCCTATCGGGCGGTGCGTGCTGCGCTCGGCGATGAGTGTCGTCCTCTGGACGAGGAGCTCTGCAACGGCATCGATGACACTTGTGATGGAACCACTGATGAGGGCTGCGAGCCGCTGGCGGTTTGCGATGCCTGCATCATGGATGCGGAGTGTGCGTCGGGAATTTGCAGCACTACTCCCGGTGACGTCGGTGGACGCTGTGTGGAAGCGTGCGCCGCGGGTGGCTGTGGCGAAGGTTTCGTGTGCACTGCGGGTATGTGCATGCCTGAGGACAACCGTTGCGACGCGTTCCTGGATGAAGAGCTCTGCAATGATGTGGACGACAATGGCGATGGCACGGTGGATGAAGGATGCCGGGCGTCGGAACCGGGTGAACGGTGTTATTATCAGTCGGACTGCGGCGAGGAAGCCTTGTGTGCCGGTGGCACGTGTGCGCCGCTGTGCGAGCGGGACGCCGAGTGTGGAACGGGTATTTGCACCGGGGCAGCGTTGCCCGATGGCAGCACCCCCGAGGGTGTGCGTATTTGCGGCGTTTCGTTTCAGGATGCGTCGTGTCTGGATTTCCTTTGCAGCGGTCAGGCCATCCCGCCGCAGTTCGCTGCGGCGATCGTGGAGTGTCTGAATGACGCCAGCACAGACCCCGACCAGATTTGTGCTGAGGCAGGTGCATGTCTGAGCTTCTAGAGAATTCGGCTCGACGAGGACGTGGACCCGGTCTGCTCTGCCTTTTCCTGCTGAGCACCACATGGTCGAGCGTCGGCTGCTCGCGCCCGGCATCGGATGTACGGCCGCAGGAGGTCGCTGCGCCGATGGTTGTGTCACAGCCTGATTGTGCCGACGACTGGTATTACGATAGCGACGGCACCACACGCCTGCCGCTGCCCGGAACGGTGCAGGAGTTTTATCCGCAGCAATTTCTTTTTCGTTTGCGTGGCGACGTTTCGTTGGGTGCTGTCCCTTTCACCGACGACCTGATCTGTGTCGATGCAGGTCCTGTGCCGGGAGTTCTGAAGGCGACCTCGCGGAACGCGATTTGTGATGCCAACCGCCTTGTCGAAACAGGCCTGGTAGAGTGGGCTCAGCCCAATTTCACACGGGAGCTGGAGCTCCGGGAAGGCAGCGTTCCCGGCTCCTCGAATTAGTTGTGCTGTAAGGTAACGGCTACGCGCGAACGAAAGGCTCTGACTCTTTCTTCAGTCAGACTGTCGTTCAATGTCTCTGTTCTGACAGGCTTCTGAGGCCGTCACCTGATTGCAAATGCTGGGTGAACCGCCAGGGAGATCAAGCCAGTCAGTGGGGTCGCGCTCGGGTACCGATGCCGGAAAATCATCGCAGAGCATATGCACACCGTTCTGTATGCCCTGCCTGCGGCTCGACTGGTTTTCTTCTGTGGTGCCGCCGGGGCCACCTGTATTGCTGGCGATGAGCATGTTCGCGGCGTGAGCGGCAGCAATCTCTGCGCTGGCCGTCGGGTTATTGATTTTGGCAATTACGGCCCATGGTTCGCCGTACTGGTCATCGTCCGCGCGCGTAAACATAACCGGGTCACCGCTGGACTCCGACCATGCGCGGTAACCGGATGCATGTGGTTCATCAGTGTCCAGCAATACAATCAGGATTTGACCACGCGTTTCGTCGACCGTTGGCCAGCCCAGCGAATCCACGGACGCTCGCTCACTCTCCATGCCGCGACGGAAGTCCAGCGGCGTATAGAGCTGGTCTTCTGGCACAGCCGCTCGCACAGCGGCGTCATACGCGGCGTAGTCCGTGATGCGCTCCAGATCGAGCTCGTCCTTAATTTCTACCCACACCACGACGAGGTGGTGCCCCGGGTTCGCGCGTGACCACGTCGCAATGGTGCCGAGGCATTGGCCGATATTCGCGCAGGTCGTGAGGTCGTCGACACCGTACGGAATATGAAGGACCGGAAATCCTTCGCCGGCATGCACATCCAGCTCGAATGCCCTGACGCCCTGCTCACCCAGTTGAATATCCAACGGCGCGTGTTCGTAGTCGTGGCTGGAGTCAGCCAGCGCTTCAGGGCGGCGGTGGTAGCTGTTGTGCGTGCAGCGCATGGTGATCTCGTTGATCCGCACGTCGCTGTCGTAGTTAGGGATTGTAGTGGCATCTGCCTGCGAGCTGCCATCGGCAGCGTCGGTCGGAGTGGCGTCGTCTGAAACGGCGTCTGGCTGGGATGCAGCGTCACTCCCGACTTCGGTGTCCCCCTCACCAGAAAGCGCCTCGTCGATGGGGTCGGCATCGCCACATGCCAGCCATGGGAATAGCAGCATCGACAACAGTGCGCGATGCGTGAGCGGGCGTTTACACAGGGGAGGTTGGGCATCGAAGCGAAGATCGGACACAGGCGGGTTCCGGTGGCATGTTGCACAAAGGTTGCACAGAGTTCACAATTGCAACCGTGGCCCGTGGCGTCAACGGCGATGCAAACGCGTTGGCGCTCGTGAAAAACTGTATGTAGAGTGCTTTCGGTATGATTCGACCTGCTCTGCTGCACCGAGGAACCATGAGCCTGACCCCGCAGGAAGCCCTCTCGCGACTGGATGGACTTCGACATTCTGTGCTGGATACGCAACGCGGGCTGCCGCTGTTACTGGAGCCGGCGTCGGACGCCATGAAGTCGCCACAGGCGGTTGTCCGTCTGCTGGAGTCGCAGGCCGAGGCGGTTCGGACGCTGATGGATACGTATGGCGCGTTATTGTTGCGTGGTTTTGCGATTGGGTCGGCAATGGACTTCGAGCGGGTCATTCGTTCATTTGATCCCGATCAGGCGTCCTCCTATCTTGGCACGTCGCCCAGGATTCGGCTTACCGATCATGTGTTCACCGCCAGCGAGCTGGCCTGGTATTATCCCATTCCGCAGCATTGCGAGATGAGCTTTCTGCCGTCTGCGCCGGCGCGCATTTATTTTCACTGTATGGTGGCTGCGCGTCAGTGGGGCGAGACACCGCTGGTGGACTTCGAGGCGGTGGCTTGCGAAATGGATCAGGGAATCGCGCAGCAATTTCGTGAGAAAGGAATTCGCAATATTCGCAATTATTCTGGTCCTTCAGGTGGCCGCGCGAGCGTGACGCAACTGAAGCCGTGGCATGAGATGTTTGGCACGACAGACCACGCTGTGGTGGAAGAAAAATGCGCGGCCGAGGGACTTACGCCGGTATGGCATGGACGCGACGGGCTGACGCTGCTGAATGAGCAACCGGCATTTATTACGCATCCTGTCTCGGGTCGCGAGGTGTGGTTTAATCATGCGCTGGTTTTCCACCCGTCAACCGGTGTGCAGGAGACGCAATATCTGGCCCAA
>JAGWVZ010000431.1 GCA_018970625.1 Myxococcales bacterium
CAGGTGCCCGGCGAGAACTTCGCTGTGTGTCTGAACCCCGAGTCGGCGCAAGGCAATATCTGCCCCGACGATTATGTTTGCACCGATGGAGGCAGCACCGACCTGTGTGAAAATGTGGTGTGCGACGCCGGCGAGACGTGTGACCCTGCCACCGGCCGATGCGTTGGCGGCGGCGCCAGCGGCGAGTGCCTGGTGTGCGCGTCGTGTGCTTCGGATGCGGAGTGCGGCGGCGGCGTGTGCGCCAGCTTCGATGGTGTGAACGGCGTGTGCATCATCAGCTGCGACGGCGGCACGGACTGCCCCGGCGACAACACCGAGTGCTTCCAGCTGCAGGATCAGGGCGGCGGTTCGTTCAACGGCTGTCTGAACGCCAACGCTGCCACCGCAGGCGTATGTCCGTCGTCGTTCACCTGCGAAGAAGCAGCGCCCGCTGACCCCTGCGATGGTGTGGTGTGTGACGCCGGCGAGACCTGCAACCCACGCACCGGCGACTGCGTGGCGTCGGGCGACACAGGAACCCCGGATGGCGGCACCGGCAGCGGCGGCGGCGACGATTGTGTGGTCTGCGACAGCTGCGGCAGCGACGCCGACTGCGGCGACGGCCTCTGTGTGAATCTGGGCACGGGCAATGTGTGCGTGCTGGACTGCTCGGGCTCGGAGTGCCCCGGCAATACATCATGCTTCGATGTGGGCGATGGCGCTGGCGGCACGCTGTCGGTGTGCCTGAACGACACCGCAGCGACCGCAGGCATTTGCCCGGCCAGCTACACCTGTGACCTGGGCGCAGGCGGCGTCCCATCCGTGGATGGCGGAGGCATCACCGATGGCACCACCGACGGCGAGCTCGACGGTCGTGGCACCGGCAGCGACTCCTGCTCGGCTGCCCGCGGCACCTATTCGGGCCTGACCCCTGTTCTGGCCGCGCTGGCGCTTGCGTTCGCCGCACGTCGTCGTCGCAGCCAGCGCGCGGCGTAACGTCGCTGGATGACCCTTCCCATCCGATGTTTTCAGCGATGGAAGCGGTCGGCGAACGTAGGATAGCGCGGCAACGATGGGCCGCAGCAATCTGGCCTCGTTGGGCGGGGCGATGATGATGGCCACGTGAACGCGCCACCCGGTAGCAGCGGCTCACTCGGTAGCCGGTTGGGCTGGCGGGCGTGGGTTGAGGCGGTTGCGCTCTTTGCCGAGGGGATGTGTCTTGAGGCTGGAAACGCGTCGCTGATTGGGCTAGCACTCGACGGCCTTTTCATTTTCTGCCGCAGTGAGTGCCATGAGCCTGCCCGAGCGAATCCGTGCTGCCATTCAGGACGTCCCCGACTTTCCGAAGCCGGGAATTATCTTCAAGGACATCACGCCCATGCTGTCGAATGGCCCGCTCTTTCAGGAGTTTGTGAACCATCTGGCCGACCGCTATCGTTCGGCGAACGTGTCGCAGGTGGTGGGAATTGAGTCGCGCGGGTTTATTCTGGGCGCGCCGCTGGCGCATGAGCTGGGCGTGGGCTTCTCGCTGATTCGCAAGCCTGGCAAGCTGCCGCGCGCCACCCGCAGCGTGACCTACGCGCTGGAATACGGCACCGACACACTCACGATGCACGCCGACGCGCTCTCGAAGGGCGAGCGGGTGGTGCTGGTGGACGACGTGCTCGCGACCGGTGGCACCGCAGCCGCCGCGTGCGAGCTGGTGGAGTCGTGCGGCGCGATTCTGCATGAAATCACCTTCCTGATGGAGCTCAGTTTTCTGGACGGGCGCTCGCGCCTGGGCAACCGCAACCTGCACTCGGTGTTGACCTATTGAAACCTTTGGCATCAGGCTTCACACTACGGCCTGTTGCTCTGCAGACCTCGTAGCTCAGTTGGATAGAGCGGCGGATTCCTAATCCGCAGGCCACAGGTTCAATTCCTGTCGGGGTCACTAAAAAAGTCCTTTAAAATCAGTGGCTTACAAGAGCGCATCTCGCGTAGGTAAATTCTCATTCAGGAGAAGGTGGTGATTTAGGGGTGCGTTGAGCGAGTGCCGGACACGCCAGAGCGTTACGGTCAGTTGTCGATCTGCCCTGTAGCTTGGCGGCTGAGAGTGCGCGTGCTACCCCGTCGGCGTCGGTGAGGAGCAGGCAGCGGTTGCAAAGGTGCGGTCTGTTTTCGATGTGGACGCGCACGATTCTTCTATCGCTCGTGGCGTTGTGGGGAGGGCGGTGCGCCGAGTCGCCCGGGTTGATGGGTACGACAGATGCAGATGCGACAGAGCAAGGGGATATTGGTGCGGTGCCGCTGTTCGACAGCGGGGCGGGAGTGGATACGTCGGCGCAGAGCGATATTGCGCTGGACAGCACAACGGAGGATGCCGCGCTCGATGGTTCGGGCGACGGCGTTGATACTACGGACGTGAGCCCAGACGCAGCCGGTGAGTCAGGTACGCGCCCTGCGTGACCGATGGGGAGTGCGCGAGCGGTGAGTGTGTCGATGTGTCTGGCAGCGACGTTGCGGGGCTGTGTTCCGTCGTTTGCGGTGAGGCTTAAACGAGCGCGCAACGGCTCACACGCCCAAGTGCAATAGACGTCGGCGCAACGGTTCGGGGAGAAGGCGCGCCAGGCGAATGGGCCAGGCAATCCGTTTTGGGAAAATGTGGTGACTCTTTCCGCGCTCGATGGCCCAGAGCATTTCTGAAACGGCGCGCGAAGGCTGAATGATAAGCGCCGGATGTGGCACGTCTTTCGGGTCGAGCCCTTCGGTGAGGGTAAAGCCGGGGTAGAGCGCGACAAACCGTATGGGCGTGTGGGCGAGCTCGATTCTGGCGGTGTCGAAGAGCATGCGCCCGGCTGCTTTTGCAGCGCTGTAACCGCCAGATTTTGGGAGTCCAAACATGCCGGCCGGCGAGCCAGTCCAGGCAATGGTGCCGCCGTGTTCCCGCATGTGGTCGATAAGCGGACACAGGTAATTCACGAGCGTCGCATAATTCTTCTGCATCATTCCCAGAACAAACGCTGCATCGGTGGTCGGGTCTGACAGGCTATGGGCGGCGCCGCCACCCGCGTTCAGAACGGCGACGTCGATGCGGCCCACTTGCCTGATCACGTCCTGCACATGATTCGCTACGGCGGTTGTGTCGGTCGCGTCCACGGCGGCGGTGATACAGGTACTGCCCAGAGCATGAATCTCATCGGCGAGCGATTGAAGGAGTTCTTCTCGACGGCCGGTTACCACAAGCGTATTTCCACGCTTCGCGAGCTCAAGGGCGAGGGCTCTGCCGAGGCCGCTGGTGGCTCCGGTAATGAGAATGCACCGGTTCTTGATGCCGCACGACAACATGGGAAATCCAGGGAAACGATCGCTACACCCCTGAAACGCTAGCGCTGTGCGACCACAAATACGCTGTGACGCTGCTCAGGGTAGTCGCAATTACCACGAAGACTGAAGTCAGTCACCCCACAGATAATGGAGACAATATTATTCGGGAGCCAAACCATGGCACTCACCGCGGATTAACACCGCCCGCAAAGCCTTTTTTTGCGTGCGCAGTCGCCTAATTATTGCACCACCCCGAAACGTACCCCCGCCCTGCAAATAAACCTGCCGGTAAATGATTTATTCAGGGCACAATCAGGGCTTTGGATGCGAGCATGGCACCGTCGGACATGCGGGCAATATCGAGGGTATGGCGCGGGCGGTCGGGTTCGGGCATGTTGCGAATGACGCTGTCGCGCGACCCGGGGGTGTCGGGTTGGCCGAAGGGCGCGTAGTCGGGGTGCAGGGCGAAGATGCCGCGGGTGGCGTCTTCGGGAAAAAATAGCTGCGAAATGCCGAGCGCGGTG
>JAGWVZ010000432.1 GCA_018970625.1 Myxococcales bacterium
GGGGTGACCCAGTGAGTCGTTCACGACCTTGAATCGGTCCAGGTCCATGAACAACACCGCAAAGCCGCGACCCGACACACCCTGATAGTTGTCCACATGCTGCTGCAGCTCGCGCAGCAGGAAACTACGGTTTGGCAGGCCGGTGAGCGTGTCGTGCGCCGCCAGCCATGCCAGCTCATCCTGCGCCAGACGACGCCCTGTCACATCACGTCCAACCGCCTGATATTCCCAGAGAAAACCCTTCTCATCGTAAATTGCCCGGAACGTCCAGTTCACCCAGTGGGTGCCCGAATGGGCAAGCTCGACCGGCAGCTCGCACTGCACCGTCGGACGCTCCGGTGTCAACGTGGCCAGAAGCACATCGAGCTGTGCCGGGTCTGAAGTCAGCAGCCCACGTCGGAACGTCGTCTGCTCGACCTCTTCGCGGTGCACCCGATAGAAACGTTCGAACGCCGTGTTCAGGAACGTCACGCTGCGATCGCGGCGAAATCGCAACACCAGCTCATGCTGGTCTTCCACGATCGCACGATACCGGGCCTCGCTCGCCCGAAGCTGCTCCTCTGCAAGGCGACGTCGGGTGTGGTCCTGCGCAATGTTCACCAGCACGCCCGGCCCAGCGTCCCGGCCCGCAACAGCCACCTGCCGGGTGAGCGCGTAGCGGGTCTCACCGGTAGGCAGGTGCAGAGCGACCTCGGCCTCCGAAACACCGCCCTCGATCGTGCCGCGCTCCGTTTCGATCGTCAGCTCGTATTTCTCGAGCAGATCCTGCACATGCTGACCGACCGCCTCGCTCGCGGGGATCCCATACAGCTGCTCGGCCGAGCGGTTCCACAACACAATGCGACGAGAGGGCTCGTCACGCACCGACACGGCCAGCGGAATTTCAGCGATGATGGAATCCAGCAGGCTCCTGGTGCTTTCCAGCGCCGCCTCGGCCTGAATCTGCTCGGTCACATCCACCTGCAACTGGATCACCTGCGCCACGTCCCCAAACGGGTCCATCACGGGATACATCCACCAGCGGATATGACGCTCCACCGGCCCGACGCCTTCGCCGACGCCCTGAATCACGTACGGCACCACCGGGCCTTCCACCGGCTCGCCGGAAAATGCGCGCTCCACCAGCTCGCGCTGTCCCAGGCGGTCCAGATCTGGATCATCGAAGATCTGGTACGACAATTCCTTGCCGGACGCGATCTGCCACAGCGAGTACCAGGAGTCGTTCGCTCGTACCAGACGACCGGTCGTATCGAACAACAGCATTGGCAGCGCTGCCTGCTCGAATACCGCCCGAAAACGCTGCTCCGAGTCCACCAGGCGGCGCTGAGCCTCCTGCCGTTCAGTCACGTCACGCACCAGAAACGTCAGAAACGCTTCATCGTCGGTCTCGCCGATCGCGGCCACCACCTCGGACGCGATCTTCCGCGTATCCGAGCTCACCACGTCCAGTTCAAGCGCAAGACGCCCACCTTCGGCCTGCTGCCAGATCTCACTCAGCTTCTCCTCGTTCATGGACCCAAACAGCGCATTCACGTTCAGGGCGCGAAGCTGCGCTTCGCTGCGCTGCCAAAGTCGCTCGCCGGCCAGATTCACGAACCTCAGGGTGCCGTCCCGGCGAATCCACAGAATGGCATCCCCGGCGGCGTTGATGGTCTGCTCCGCAAGCCGAAGTCCATCCATCACAAAGCGACGCTCGTGCACCGATGCGTGAATCAGCAGGGTCATCGTCTGCGTGACCACCATCCACGGCCACGCAAAGCTCGCCACAGCTCCCAGCCGCTCGGCTCCACAGTACCACTCCGATCCCAGAATGACGGCGACGGTCGCCCCACCGGCAAACAACGCACGACGATGACATGTGTGACTGACCACCCAGATGTGAACGCCGAGCGCCAACATGGCCAGCGTCACCTTCGCCTGCGCATCCAGGGCAGGGATGCCGAAGATCAGCACGAGCAGCGCGAACTCCAGCAGCAGCGCTACCGACCAACCGACTACACCCGACCGGCTCACCAGCGCAGCGTCCTCTTCTTCGAGCAGCACAAACGGCATGCACAGCAGCAGCGCTACAAAGGGTCCTTCACCGGGCGCAATCAGCCAGCTTAACCAGGCCGCCCAGCCCCCCCCGGCCAGAACCGAAGTGGCACCAAGCAACAGCTCAGCCATCGTGAAGACCAGCGCTCCCATCACGCTCGCCATCAGCAGACCAAACACCCCGCGCGAGGTGCGGAGCGCCATGTCGGCCCCCAGAAACCTCACAGCCAGCCACGACACCAGCCCCGCCGCCAGATTCCCCACCACCAGCGATGCCTCGGGCGCAATGCCGCTCACCAGCATCCCGAAAGCCACCAGAGCCAGCGCAGGCGCAACGCTGATATCGCATGCCAGCAGCGCAGCCGCCGCGATGCCCGCCGGCAGGCCCTCGATCAAAGGCCAAAGAGAACCCGGCTGCACCCTCGAAGCCAGCGCCAGTGATCCCGCCAGAGCCGCACCCCAACCCGCCCACGCCAACCATGAGTGACCCTGTACGACAGAAGCGCTGCGACGGGCGGACACGGATTCCAAGTCTTACTCTCGATTCAGAACAGGGTCTGGCTCACCAGACGCTGGTGCGCTAGGACGCTCCACTATAACCGGCTCGGCCTGAATGCACACGTCTTAACACCAGCTCAGGAGCAAAACCTGTTCAACTCTGACACACTGCGAAACGACTGACAACCCTCACTCGCATCTCCTACGCCCAGATACCCATGGCCAGCACCCTTCATGACCACCTGCTCGATCGCGTATCGGCCCTCTTCCACGCCGGCGTCCGTGAGCGTACCCCCGACATAGAAGCCACCTTTCTGGACTTCAGGAACGCCCTGCAGGCCGGTGACATTCGTGCAGCACAGCGCAACCAGGAAGGCGCATGGGTCGTAAACCCCCGTGTTAAAGAAGGAATCCTGCTGGGCTTCCGCATCGGACGCATCACCGACATGGACGCCGGACTGCCCTTCTCGGACCGCGACACCTGGCCCGTACAACGCCCTGATACCACCGCACGGAACATTCGCATCGTGCCGGGAGGATCTTCCATTCGCTCCGGCGCGCACCTCGAGCCCAGCGTGACGATCATGCCGCCCGCCTACATCAATGTCGGCGCCTGGGTAGGGGAAGGCACCATGGTGGACTCGCACGCGCTGGTCGGGTCCTGCGCGCAGGTAGGTCGTCGCGTTCACCTGTCTGCCGCCGCACAGCTCGGTGGCGTACTCGAACCCATCGGACTGCGTCCCGTCATCATCGAAGACGACGTCCTCATCGGTGGCGGCGTCGGTGTGTACGAAGGCACCCTCGTGCGCGAACGCGCGGTGCTCGGCGCCGGCGTCATCCTCACCGGCTCCACCCCGGTGTACGACCTCGTGCGCGAGACCATTTACCGCGCCACCGCCGAGCAGCCCCTCGAGATCCCCGCCGGCGCCGTGGTCGTGGCCGGCTCGCGACCGCTAAACGGGTCGCCATGGGCGCAGCAGCTCGGTCTGCAGTTGCAATGCCCCATCATCGTGAAATACCGCGACGAAAAAACCGACCTGCGCGCCGCGCTCGAAGGAGACCTGCGATGAACCATTCCCCCATTGTCCCTGCCCAACGCCTGCATGGCCTCGGCATTACCCTGATTCGCCGCATGATGGGCGCCGCACCGGCCGACGCCATCAACCTGGGCATCGGACAGGTCGACGCCGACGTACCCGCCTTCATTCAGCAGGCATTGCGCGACGCCAAAACCACCCGCAGCGCACCCTACGGCCCCACCC
>JAGWVZ010000433.1 GCA_018970625.1 Myxococcales bacterium
GGTGGTCTCGTGTGAGAGCGGCTCGCCGTTCCGAAATAAACCCTGAAAAATATTGGCCTGTGTTCCGGTAATGGCCGCCCGGTCGCCCCACGGACTCACCACGACCGGTCCCAGATAATTGATCACCCCCGGCGTCTCGGTATCCGATGATAATTGTCGGTCGGCCTCGATCACCATCGTATCCACCGCCCCGGTTGTGGGGTCGACCAGATAAACCAGCGAAACCTCGTCGTCGGCGCGCCAGCGTGACACCGCCAGCGTACCGTCGGGGAGCGCCGCGATGGCGCGTGCATCGGAGCCCACAGCAATCGTGCGTAAAAGCTCACCTGTACCCACCGCAATTTCGTACAGCTCGCCGCGTCCCTGGCCGGTGACCCACAACGAATCTCCCACCTGAATGATCCCAAATGGGCGAGCCCCCCAGGGCAGGGTAACCTCGACGCCCGACGCGCCAGCGCTCGGAACAGGCATCACCCATACCGTGTCGCTGTCCTGACAAGCCACCGCAACCCGTGAATCGCCAACCAGCGCAACGGTACGTGGATCGTCACATGTGGCAACGCGTTCCAGCACAGACAACGTGTTGCCGTCCCGTTCGAAGACCGCGACCTCATTGGAATCGGGCGAAACCACCGCAACTCGCTCATCGTTCGGCGATACGGCAATCGTCGAGGAGTGATTCTGCTGCCACAGTGTCTCTGGAACGACCGTCAATCGCCCGCTGACCGTGCGTGACGTACCGTCGGCAAAACGGACCACCGCATTGAGCGTGTAACGACCACGCCGAGCGTAAGTAACCGATACTGAGGCAGTCTCCGAGACGGTGTTCTCGACGTCACGCGAACCAAACTGCCATGCCACCGTCGCAATCTCGCCCGACGTCTCCACCCGCAACGTCTCAGCCACGCCTTCTGCCGCATAGCCGTCCATGACCAGCGTGGCCTCGGGTGCCAGCGCGCCGGCGTCCCGCGTGTCGGTCTCGACTGCGTCCGTCGCGAGCCCTGTGTCCGGCGCCGGGCCCGCATCGGCATCGGCGTCACTCGTCGCGTCGCCCGAAAACCCGCCGTCTGCTGCACTGTCGTTGCCCGAATCAGCGCTCGCCACAAGAGAGCCGTCGTCATCCGTGCATGCCGTCAGGGTCAGGCACACAACCACCAGATACCCATTAGACAGGCGCAGACGCATTACTCAGCCGTGGTGAAGGTCAGGCTAAACGGCTCTACAATCGCGTTGCCAGCGAAGTCCACAACGCCACCCGCCGGAATCTCAAGCACATACGTGGTGCCCGGCGCGAGCGGTGCCAGCGGCGAGAAGTTCACGATATTCTCCTGCGCCGACAGCTGGCCATCCACGCGCGTCATGGCGGGGTCTGTGCCCTGCACGTACAGGCGCACGCTTCCCTCAAAAACGCTGCCGGCATCCACCGCCTCGCCAAACGAAACACCAATCCGAGAGGTCAGCGGCAGGCCTGTCGCACTTTCGGTCGGCCACGACCATGTCACCGCTGGTGGATTCACGTCCGGAGTCGTGCTCCACGGCGCGATCGCGGAACCCTGATTGGCGATGGCTTTGTCGTCGACCGACAGCACCGCAAGGTGACCAATCGGCGTCATGGTGTCCAGATCGCCTTCCAGATCAAATGTGGCCACTGGCTGGATATTGGTCAGGTCAGAAATGTCATAAATAACGGCATCACGCGATTCACCCACAAAGGCATAATTCTCGTGAATGAATACGTAGCCACCGTTGCCGTCGCTGCGGTAGGAGCCGGCATATGCGGGCGCAGAAGGGTCACGAATATCCATGACCATGACGCCGCCGCCTCCCTGTTTGCGGGCATACCAGACGTAACCATTCGAGAAATTCGTAAAATAAGCCTCTTTCGGCTCGCCCGTCTCGTCGATAGCAAGAAAATCTCCGCCCGGAATGGCGATCGGGTTGGCCGGGTCTGACACGTCCAGCAACACCGTGCGCGCACCCTCAGCGGCCGTGGCAATCAACAGGTTACCGATGACCTGCACCTGACCAACGCGCAACACCGGATCAAACGTGTACTGGGTAACAAACTGCGGATTGAGCGGATCCGAAGCGTCCACCACATAAACGCCGTTGTCGGAGCCTGCCACATACACCCAGGGCGCCTGCCAGAACAGGCTGATGGTGACGCGCGCGTACGCATCAGGATAAACAAACCCGGGCAGATTCAGCACACTCACGCGTGCCGGTGCGGTAATATCCGAAATGTCCCAGAACTCGATGCCACCCTCGAAAATACCGGTAAATGAGTCCACCGCCGCCCAGCGTTCGTCACCCCGAATCATAAAACCGATCGCGTGGGTCTCGCGCATGGTCTCGCTGAAGCCGGTGCCGGCAACGGTCGGGCTGCAAGGGTCGGAGATATCGAAGAAGGTAATACCGCCCTGACTGAATTCCGGCGCCCAGGGCATCACCAGATACCCGTTGAGCATGGTCACCAGGTTGTGGTGGTCGGTGACATCCAGCCGGCCAGGGTCCAGAAACGCACAGTTGGTGTACAGCTGATCCTCAGTAAACGTCACCGCGCCAATGCCGGGTCCCTCGTTCGCCGGCCATGCGTCCGGCTCGGGATACGGCCTTGGCAAGGGGCCCGCGTCTGTTACTGCGTCCACGCTCGAGCCATCGGTCGGCACCGCATCCCCCGCGAGGTCCTCTCCTGAATCCGCAACGTCGGCGGTTTCGGTGTCAGACGGCGTCGATGGCGGGTTACCCGCATTGGCCCCATCGTCGGTGCAACCCGACAGGGGGGACGTCATCGCCATACCGGCGAGCAGAGCCACGAAGCAAACGGGGGAACGACGACAGCAGACCAGTAACATAACGATTCCGGGCGCAATGCTGATGGGTAACCTGCGGCGGCGCGCTCTGCGCTTGCCTTCACGCGAAGGCCATGCAGAACAGCGGTTACCTGACACCTTTATAGGCCGTGCGCGGCTAAAGGCAACCATGCGATATCATCCACTTTGAACGAGCTTTCCATGCCCAGACTTGAGCAGCTCCCCCCAAACCCGTGGAATGCCCTCTGCTGGGTCGTTGGTGAACCCATCGTCGGCGAAGGTTGCTGGATTGGCGCATTCACAGTCATCGACGGCTCGGGTGGCCTGACCATTGGCAAGGGCTGCGACATCTCCAGCGGCGCGCAGATCATCACCCACTCCAGCATGCGCCGCACCGTGACCGAGCGCATTCACCCCACCGTCGATCGCGCACCCACCGAAATCGGTGACCACTGTTTCATTGGCACCAACGCGGTCATCCTCATGGGCTGCAAAATTGGGCACCATTCGGTTGTCGCAGCAGGCGCCGTGGTGCTCGAAGGCAGCGAGTTTCCCCCCTTCAGCCTCATCGCGGGTGTTCCTGCGGTGCGCAAAGGAGATGTTACCGTCGCACGTGAAGCATTGGCAGGGCGGGAGTCACGCACCGAATCAGAGTCCTGAATCCAGCGCGGTGCCCGCTGGGCGCGCTGTTTCTGGCGTGCGTGGTCAGGCCAGCCGTGACCGAATCATCCGCAGCACGTTCGCCACCGCGTCGGCAATCTCGGCATCCGCTGCCACCGCCATGTCGATGTACCGGTCATCGCCGATTCGCAGGCGCGCGTCGTCGCGCTCGACCCGGTTGGAAGCACCCGACGCGACCACGACAAACACGCCTGCGTCGTTCAGACGGGCCGCCACTTCGATGGCCTCCTGCTGCGGCAGCGAATCTGCACGGTGCAGGTTCGGATCGCGCACCTCGACGACTG